>NZ_JBSRTQ010000046.1:0-28172 GCF_055129145.1 Albimonas sp.
GCCAACCCCCAGGGCGGCCCCTACGCCGCCGCCAGAGGCGCCAACCGCAACCCGCCCTCGCGCACCACGAAGGCCGCGATCTCGTCGATCCCCTTGCCGTGGCGCAGATCGGCCATCACGAAAGGCGCGCCCCGGCGCATCCGCCCGGCGTCGCGCTCCATCACCTCCAGCGACACCCCCACATAGGGCGCGAGGTCGGTCTTGTTGATCACCAGCAGGTCGGACCGCGTGATCCCCGGCCCCCCCTTCCTCGGGATCTCCTCCCCCGCCGCCGTGTCGATCACATACAAGGTCAGGTCCGCCAGCTCCGGACTGAACGTCGCCGCCAGATTGTCCCCGCCGCTCTCGATCACCACCAGGTCCAGATCCGGATGGACCGCCACCAGTTCGGCGATGGCCGCGAGGTTGATCGAGGCGTCCTCGCGGATCGCGGTATGCGGGCAGCCCCCCGTCTCCACGCCCCGGATCCGGTCGAGCGGCAGCGCCTGGACGCGCATCAGGAACTCGGCGTCCTCCGACGTGTAGATGTCGTTGGTCACCACCGCCATCGACAGCCGCCCGCCCAGCGCCCGGCAGAGCGCCGCGGTCAGCGTGGTCTTGCCGGCCCCGACCGGCCCGCCGATGCCGACGCGCAGCGGACCATGGGGCGATTTCTTCTGAACGTCAGGGATCTGGGCTTCGGGGGTCTGGGTCACGATCGGAACAGCCTCGTGCGTTGGGTTTCGTGGAGCATGGAAGAGAGGTCGCCCCGCAGGCAAGCGCCGCCGAGGTCGCCCGGATCGGCCGCGATCGCCTCCGCCGCCACCGACGCGCAGAGCGGCGCGAGCGAGGCCAGCGCCGCCTGCGCCTCGGTCTGGCCGAGCGGCACCAGCCGCTGCGCGGCCGAGGTCAGGGTGGCCGCGAAGGCATGCAGGAACATCACCGCCACGATGTCGAGCGGCATCCCCTCCCGCGCCGCCGCCCGGCCCAGCGCCACCGGCAGGGGGGCGGGGGCCGCGGAATGCCCGCGCACCGCGCCGGTGGTCCGCGCGAAGGCCGCGCCCTGGGCCGTGGTCTCCAGCCGCCGCTCGGCCGAGGCGGTCAGGGCGCGGGCGAGCTCGGCCGGCCCCTCATCGTCGGGCGCGCGCCAGGCGGCGGCGAGCAGCATCGCGTCGGTCCGCCCCGCCCCATGGGCGATCAGCGCCGCGAGCCAGTCGCGAAAACCGGCCGCGTCGCGCACGTCGCCCGCCTCCACCGCCTGCTCCAGCCCGTGCGAATAGGCGAAGGCGCCCAGCGGGTAGGCCGGCGACAGCCATTGCGTGAGGATCTGCAGCCAGTCGGGCGCGGGGGCGCGGGATGGCGAAGGCGCGGCGGTCACTTGCCGCGCATCCGTTCGGCCAGCGTCTCGGTCCCGCCGCGCCGCCACAGCTGGATCTCGCGCGCCAGCCGCAGGCTGGGCTTGGCCGCGAAAAGCGTCGAGCCGACCAGGAACAGCCAGGTGCCGGGGATCATCCAGGCCTCGAAGAAGAACATGACCGAGCCGGTCACGAAGCAGATCGCCGCGACGAAATCGACGAAGGTGTAGACGATCTCGTAGGCGGCCCAGATCCGGCGGGCCTCGGCGTCGGTGCGTTTCGCGTCGGGGTTGAACAGGTGAAGTCTCACGGGGCGGGCTCCGGCGGCTTGGGGAGGGAGTCGGGGCCAGGCTGGGAATCGGGGCCAGGATCGGGGCCGTCGCGCAGATGCGCGTCGGGGTCGTGATGGGGGTCGCGGGAATGACTGTGGCCATGGGTGCGGCCAAGCCCGTAGGCCCCGCCCTCGGGCCGGAACGCGGCCTCGGCGTGGCGGATCTCGGCGCCGAGCCGGGTCAGCATGTCCTCCAGCACATGGTCGCGCAGGATGCGCAGGCGCCCGCCCACGATCTCGGCCGGCGTGTGGCGGTTGCCCACATGCCAGGCGAGGCGGGCGAGCGCGTCGGGCCCCGCGCCGGGCTGCGCGGACACCTCGGCGACCGGCTCGGGCGCGGCGACGAGCGCGACGCGCCGCCCGTCCTCGAGCGCGAGCGCGCGGTCCTCGGCCAGCTCCTCGGCGCGGGGAAGGTCGAGCAGGATGGCCTCGCCGCCCTCGGTCACCAGCCGGCCGCGGCGCCGCCAGCGGGCGTCATAGGGCAGCGTCAGCCGGTCGGCGGGCGCGGGCCCGTCGCCCAGCGGCACAAGGGCGAGCGCGCGGACCGGGGCTGCGCCGGCGGCCGCGAGCGGTTCCGCCTGGTCATGGTCTGGGACGTGGTCGGGGTCTGGGACGTGGCCGCGTCCGTCGGCGTGGGGAGGCGTGGGTCCGTGGGCGTGGTCGCGTCCCGGACCATCGGCATGCGGATGCGGGTGGGCATGTCCGTGGGGATGATCGTGAGGCATCGCGGCTCCGGATATGGGCCCGTCGGGTCCGGCCCCGCGGCAGGCGCGTCGGGCGAACGGACGAGGGCGCGTCAGGGTCACGCGCCATGGGGCCGCAAAGCGCGCCGCGCCGCAAGGGGGGCGAGCCTTGCGCCGCGCCCCTGCGCGCGCGACGTTGACGCGGCGCCCGCTCCGCGCCCTCCCCTTGACCGGCCGGGCCCCTCGCGCCATGCATCGCCGCGCGTCCCCCATCCCCATCCGGAGCCCGCCCATGCACCCGTCCCGCCGCATCCGCTCCATCCTCGAGGGCGGCGCCTCGGGGTGGGAGATCGTCTACGCCGCCCGCGCCCTGCAGGCGAAGGGCGAGGCGGTCGCCATGCTCACCGTCGGCGAGCACGAGGCCCCGACGCCGGCCGCGATCCTCGACGCCATGGACGCCTCCGCCCGCGCCGGGCGCACCGGCTACGCGCCGGTCAACGGCTCGCTCCCCCTGCGCGAGGCGATCGCGGCGCGCGCGTCCCTGCGCACCGGCGCCCCCGCCCTGCCCGAACAGGTGATCGTCGCCGCCGGCGGTCAGGCGGCGCTGTTCCAGACGCTCTGCGCCTGCCTCGATCCGGGCGACGCGGTGGTCGCCATCGACCCGTTCTACACCACCTATCCCGGCACCATCCGCGCCGCCGGCGGCGTCCCCCGCATGGTCAAGGCCCGGGCCGAGGACGGGTTCCAGCCCGATCTCGAAGCCCTCGACGTCGCCTGCGCCGGCGCCAAGGTCCTGCTGGTCAACAGCCCCAACAACCCCACCGGCGCGGTCTATTCGCAGGCCTCCATCGAGGGTCTCGCCGCGCTGGCCCTCAGGCACGACCTCTGGCTGATCTCCGACGAGGTCTATGACGGCATGGCCTGGGACGAGCCGCACCGCTCGCCCCGCGCCCTGCCCGGGATGGCCGAGCGGACGGTGGTCATCGGATCGCTTTCGAAATCCCACGCCATGACCGGGTCGCGCATCGGCTGGGCGCTGGGGCCGGCCGAACTGATCGCGCTGATCGGCGACCTCGCGCTCAACGCCAATTACGGGCTGCCCCGCTTCATCCAGGACGCCGGAGAATGGGCGCTGCGCGAGGGCGACGCCATCGAGGACCACCTGCGCGACGCCTTCCGCGCGCGCCGCGACCTCGCCCGCGCCGCGCTTTCGCAACGCCCCAACCTGCGCCTGTCGCCGCCGCAGGGGGGGATGTATGTGATGCCCGACATCCGCGCGACGGGGCTGAGCGGGGTCGAATTCGCCGAGCGGCTGCTGGCCGCCGAGCGCATCGCGGTGATGCCGGGCGAAAGCTTCGGGACCGCCGCCGCGGGCCATGTCCGGGTGGCGCTGACCGTGGCCGAGCCGGCGCTCGCCGACGCGCTCGACCGCCTCGCCGCCTTCGCCGAGCGGCTGGCCGCGGACCGGGCCGGCTGAGCCCGACGTCGCCCCGGCCCCGGCCCGATCCGGGGCGAGGCCTCGCCGAAACCGCACCCGCAGGGCGAAAACCGCGCCCGCAGGGGTTCGCGCGCGCGGCGCGATGCGCTATGCTGGCCCAAACAACGAGCAGATAAACGAACAACAAAGCAGGCAGGCCCATGAAGGCTTCACCGCTCGCGGCCCTGGTCATGCTGGGGATCGTGGCTGGCTGCGCGAACAACTCGCAGCCTCCGAACGTCGAGAACGCCTGCGCGATCTTCGACGCACGGCCCCATTGGGAACGCGCCGTGCACCGCGCCGAGCGGAAATGGGGCGCGCCGGCCAATGTGCAGATGGCGATCATCTGGAAGGAAAGCTCCTTCCGGCCGGACGTGCGGCCGCGCAAGACCTATTTCCTCGGGATCTTCCCCACCGGCCATATCAGCTCGGCCTACGGCTTCAGCCAGGCGCTGGACGGGACCTGGGCCTGGTACAAGCGCGAGACCGGCAATTCGGGCGCCGACCGCGAGGACTTCGACGATTCCGCCGATTTCGTCGGCTGGTACATGTCCAAATCGCGCGACATCGGCATCTCCATGGACGACGCCTACAACCAGTATCTCGCCTATCACGAGGGCCATACCGGCTGGCGGCGCGGCTCCTGGCGTTCCAAGGCCTGGCTGACGCGGGTGGCGAGCGAGGTGCATCGCAAGGCGACCGACTACCAGCGCCACATCGCCGCCTGCAGCTGAGCCGAGCCCGGCGCGCGAGGCCCTGGGCGGGAGCCGCGCGACGACCGGCCCGCCCGTGGCCGCGTCCCGCCCGCGCGGCGGGGGGCCGGGAGTGCCGGGTCGCGCCGTCTCGTAGCGCAACCGGGACGCTCTCGAAACCGGCCCCGGGGGGATGGCGGGAGGGACGATGCTGGACGATGCGGGGCGGGGCGGGCGCCAGCCCGACCGCGAGGCCCGGACGACGTCCACCCGATCACGCCCCTTGCCCCGCCCCGCCCCGCGCCCTAAACCTCTCGGCGCACCCGAAATGGGCCGCGAAACGACCATATGGACGACAGAAACGGGGCGCGCGACGCATGATTTCCGGCAACCAGATCCGGTCCGACTTCCTGGGCTTCTTCGAGAGCCGCGGCCACCAGGTCGTGCCCTCCTCGCCCATCGTGCCGCGCAACGATCCGACCCTGATGTTCACCAACTCGGGCATGGTCCAGTTCAAGGACGTGTTCACCGGGCTGGAGACGCGGCCCTATGCCCGCGCCACCACCTCCCAGAAGTCGGTGCGCGCCGGCGGCAAGCATAACGACCTCGACAACGTCGGCTACACCGCGCGCCATCACACCTTCTTCGAGATGCTCGGCAATTTCTCCTTCGGGGATTACTTCAAGGAGCAGGCGATCGAGCAGGCCTGGACCGTCTCGACCCAGGTCTTCGGCCTCGCCGCCGAGAAGATCCTCGTCACCGTCCACGCCACCGACGAGGACGCCGCCGCGCTGTGGCGCAAGATCGCCGGCCTGCCGGACGAGCGGATCATCCGCATCAATTCCGACGACAACTGGTGGCGGATGGGCGACACCGGCCCCAACGGCCCGTGCTCCGAGCTCTTCTACGACCACGGCCCCGCCGTCGCCGGCGGCCCCCCGGGCTCCCCCGACGAGGACGGCGACCGCTTCATCGAATTCTGGAACCTCGTGTTCATGCAGTTCGAGACCCATGCGGATGGCTCCTCGACGCCGCTGCCCAAACCCTCCATCGACACCGGGATGGGGCTGGAGCGGGTGACGACGATCCTTCAGGGCAAGCACAACAACTACGACACCGATCTCTTCCAGCCGATCATCCAGGCCTCCGCCGAGCTGACCGGTCACGCGCCGGGCGGCGACATGGCGACCTCGCACCGGGTGATCGCCGACCACCTGCGCTGCGCGTCCTTCCTGATCGCCGAGGGCGTGCTGCCCTCGAACGAGGGCCGCGGCTACGTGCTTCGCCGCATCATGCGCCGCGGCATGCGCCACGCCCACCTGCTGGGCGCGAAGGACCCGCTGATGCATCGGCTCGCCCCGGCGCTGATCGACCTGATGGGCGGCCACTACACCGAGCTTCGCGACGCGCAGTCCCTGATCAAGGAGACGCTGCGGGCGGAGGAGGAGCGCTTCAAGACCACCCTCGACCGCGGCCTCAAGCTGCTGGATGCGGAGATCGAGGGCCTGGCGGAGGGCGCCCCCCTGCCCGGCGACACCGCCTTCAAGCTCTACGACACCTTCGGGTTCCCCGTGGACCTCACCGCCGACATCCTGCGCGGCGTGGGGCGCGAAGTGGACCAGCCCGGCTACGACGCCGCCATGGACGCGCAGAAGGCCAAGGCCCGCGCCGCCTGGTCGGGCACCGGCGACGCCGGCAACGCGAAAATCTGGTACGACATCCGCGACCGGGTCGGGACCACCGAATTCCTCGGCTACGCCGACATCCGCGCCGCCGCCCGCGTGACCGCCCTGGTCCGCGACGGCGCCGAGGTCCCCCATGTCTCCGGCCCCGATCCGTTCGAAGTGGTGTTCAACCAGACCCCGTTCTACGCCGAACAGGGCGGCCAGACCGGCGACCGCGGCGAGGCGGTCACCGACAGGGGCGTGCGGCTCGAGATCCTCGACACCCAGAAGCGGGCCGACGGCGTCCATGTCCACACCGCCCGGATCCTCGGCGAGGACGCGCATGTCGTCAGCCTGAACGAGGCCGCGACCCTCGCCGTCTCCCGCGACCGCCGCGACGCGCTCTGCGCCCACCATTCCGCCACCCATCTGCTTCATGAGGCGCTGCGCCGCCGTGTCGGCGACCAGATCGCCCAGAAGGGGTCGCTCGTCGCCCCCGACCGCCTGCGCTTCGACGTCTCCCATGACGGCCCGATCAGCCCGGCGGCGCTGGCGGATGCCGAGGCCGAGGTCAACGCCCGCATCCGCGCCTGCTCGCCGGTCGAAACCCGCGTCATGAGCATCGACGAGGCCCGCACCACCGGCGCCCGCGCGCTCTTCGGCGAGAAATACGGCGACGAGGTCCGCGTCGTCGCCATGGGCGGCATCGACGAAGGCGCGAACAACGCCTGGTCGGTGGAGCTCTGCGGCGGCACCCATGTGAAGAACACCGGCCAGATCGGCTTCTTCAAGATCCTGCGCGAGGAAGGCGCCGCCGCCGGCGTCCGCCGCATCGAAGCCGTCTGCCACGAGGCGGCCGAGGCCCATGTCTCCCGCCAGACCGCGATCCTGGCCGAGGCCGGCGCGCTGCTCAGCGCCACGCCCGCCGACCTCGCCGGCCGGCTGGAGGCGCTGATCGCCGAGCGTCGGACGCTGGAGCGTGAGCTCGGCGACGTGAAGCGCAAGCTCGCGACAGGCGGCGGCGAGGCCGCGTCCGAGAAGATCGGCGACGTCTCCCTGACGCTGCGCGAAGTCGAGGGCCTGAACCCGAAGGAGATGAAGGCCGCGGTCGACGAGCTGCTGACCCGCGCCCCCGGCGTGGCGGCGCTCGCCGCGCAGTCGGACGGCAAGGGCTCGATCGTCATCGGCGTGTCGGAGGCGTTCACGGATCGCCTCGACGCCGTGGCCCTGGTCCGCGCCGCGGCCCCCGCGCTCGGCGCCAAGGGCGGCGGCGGCCGGCCCAACATGGCCCAGACCGGCGGCCCCGACGGCGCGGGCGTTCCCGCCGCGCTGAAAGCGGTCGACGAGGCGGTGCGCGCGGCGCTGGCCTGACGGCGCCGGGGGGCGCCATCCCGCCCCGTAGGGCGGGTGCGAACCCGCCATGGCGGCCCCACCAAACGCGCGCGACGGCAACCGGCGGACGAAACGGTGCGGACCGCGCTGGCCTGTCGGCGGGGTCGCCGCCCCCGACGCCCCCCGCCAAAACGCCCCGACCCGCGTAGGGCGGGTGCAAACCCGCCGCGCCCACGCCGCCGCCGAAGCGCCCGTCCGCCTTCACCCCCCCCTTCACCTCCCCCGCCTTCACCCCACCGTGGCGAGGCCCGGGAACGTCTCCAGCAGCCAGAAGGCCAGGGTCTCGAAGGTGCCGGTCATCATCATCGCGCCGACGATGACCAGAAGACCGCCCATCGCCATCTCGACCCGGCCCAGATGCCGCCGGAACCCCGCCATCCAGCGCAGGAACGGCTGCACGAAGGCCGCCGCCACGATGAACGGCAGGCCGAGCCCCAGCGCGTAGATCGCCAGCATCACCACCCCCTCGCCCACCGAGTCCTTCTGGGCGGCGAGGAACAGGATCGAGCTCAGCACCGGCCCGATGCACGGCGTCCAGCCGAAGGCGAAGGCGAGGCCGATCACATAGGCGCCGGCGAAACTCCCCGCCGCCCCGCCCGCGTCGAAGCGTTTTTCGCGCATCAGGAACGGCAGCGCCTCATGCCCCGAAAGCCGCAGGACAGCGGCCAGCGCGCAGAGCGCCGCCAGCACCGGCCAATGGTCCGAGATCTGCGCGACAAGGTCCGAGCCCATGGCGAGCGCGCCCACCGCCATCAGCGCCAGCAGCGCCGCCACCGTCTGCGGGGCCCGCCGGAACCCGATGAAATGCTGGCCCAGCAGGTAGATCACGAAGCCGGCCGCGATCCCGAACTCATAGCGCCAGGCGTTGAGCGTCTGCCCGATCAGGCTCGCCGTCGCCCCCAGCGCCACGAAGACCGTCGCCAGCCCCGCCACGAAGAACAGCGACGAGATGAACACCTTTCGCGCCACCCGCCGGTCGACGACCTCGCGGTCCGACAACTGCTCGAGCGAGGCGCCGGCCATGAAGGCGAGATAGGGCGGCGCCAGCGGCAGCACGCAGGGCGAGAGAAAGCTGAGCAGGCCGCCGAAAAATGCGGTGACGAGGCCGATATCCGTCATGCGGGCTCCCTGCGCCGCGGAATGGCGGCGATCTTGAGGTTTCGGCGCGAGCGCGCGCCTTGGGGCTGCGGTCCGGCGCGAGCGCGCGCCTTGGGGCTGAGGTTCGGCGCGAGCGCGCGCCTGGGGGCTGCGGTCAGGGGCGCGCACGAAGAGCGGGTCCCAGGATGGAGCCAGGCGCGTCTCGGCCTCCTTGTGGCGCAAGCGGGCCTGCCCGTCACCCTCCCGGGCCGACGCGCGGGCTCACTTCGCCGTGTCGGGCGCAGGCTTGGAACCGGCGTCTGGGCCGGCTTCAGGGGCCGGTTCCGCTTCGGGATGGGCCGGCATGTTCAACGTCGCGAGATAGGCGACCACGTCCTCCAGCTCCTGCGCCGACAGCCACGGCTGGCGCAGCCCAGGCGCCCGGTCGGCGAGCGCCAGCGAGACATGGTGATAGGCCGGCATCCGCGAGCCCGGGCGCCCGATCTGGGGGTTGACCACCGCGAGGCGCAGTTCGCCAACGCTCAGCCGCGCCGCGACGCCCGAAAGGTCGGGTCCGATCGGCAGCGGCAGCAGCGGCGGCGCATCGCGCTCGCCCCCGCGACGTCCCTGGCCGCCGGGGGAGACCGCCTCGGCGTCCGCCGCGCCGGAATCGAGCTCCGCATCTTCGGCGGCCAGGTCGAAATCGCCGTCTCCGGAGCCCGACGCGTCCTGCAGGGCCGGGTCGCGGACCGGACGTTCGGGCGGCGAGACGCCGCGGCGGGGCGCGAGGCGCGAGGTCGAGGTCGACCGCCCCTCCGCCGCCGCCGCCGCATCCTCGGCGGCGGCCTCCCGCGCGCCCGCATCGCCCGAGCCCGCGTCGCCTGAACCCTCCTCGGCGGCCTCCGGCTTCTCGGCCGAGGGCTCGTCGACCAGCGGCATCGGCGGCAGGCGGTCGCGCAGGATCCGGGGCGCCACGTTGCGGCGTGGGGCGCCCGGCGCGGCATGACAGCTGACGCAGCCGCCGGTGAGGTCCGACAGGAAAATCGCCTCGCCCCGCGCCGCATCGCCTATCGCGCCGGCCAGCGGCGCCTCGATGGCGCGGGCGTCGACCACGGCATAGGCGGCTGCCGGCGGGCGCAAGTCGCGCGGGGTTTCGAGCGTGAGGGCTTCGGGGGTGAGGGTTTCGGGGGTGAGGGTTTCGGGGGTGAGGGCGTCCGCGGCGGGGACTTCTGCCGTCGGCAAGTCCTCCTGCGCCCCCGCGCCTCCTGCCACGGCCGCGAAAATCAGCGCCGCGAGCGCCCCCCCCGTCAGCCGCAGCGACGCGCCACCGTGACGGGGGCGGCGCAGGGCGGCGGCGGTCCCGCGCCCGGGGCGCGCGACCATGAAGGGGCTGGGCTCGATCATCCCGGTCTCCGTTGGCTGGCGGCGCAACCTAGGCGCCGGCCGGCCAGGGCGCAAGCCGCGCCGGGTCCTTGCCCCGTCCCTTGCCCCCGTCCCTTGCCCCGCCCCTTGCCTCGCCCCGCTTCCGGCGCTAGCCGTGGAGGCCCGAGCCCCCGGAGCCGCCATGACCCACCCCCCCCACGACGCGCGCCCCGTGGCCGAGGAGATCGACGCCCGCGGCCTGCTGTGCCCGCTGCCGGTGCTCAAAGCCCGCAAGCGCATCGCAGGGCTGGCGGCGGGGGCGCGGCTCGCCATCGTCTCCGACGACCCGGCGGCGGTGATCGACATGCCGCATTTCTGCGCCGAGCAAGGCCATGCGCTCGAGTCCGAGGCCCCCGATCCCCGCGGCGGCCGGCGCTTCGTGATCCGCAAGGGCGGCTGAGCCCACCCGATCCGCCGCCGCCGTCCCCATCGCCGCCCCCTGCCCACGCGACCCGCGCCGCCGGCGGGCGCGTGCCTGCATGCGTCGGAAGTCTTTCCGAAACCTTCCTTGACCACCCCGTATTAACCCACACACCTTCTTGAAACCCTGACAGGAAAATCCCTATTAACCGATCAACTCCCACGAAACTCTGAAAATAAACATCCAATAAACCTCTACACACCTCCTGAACTATGGCAATTAATTCGCCGTTTGCGCTGAAATAATTTCATAACCACGCAGTTTTACTTGGAGTAGACGCCCCACCCCCTACAAAAACCCCGCGAACGACAGCAATTCTCCAGGGGTGGGGACGACATGACCAACGACGCGACAGCGGCGATCGCCCGAATTATGTCCGGCGGCAACGGCGGCCAGATCCTTCGCGGGGGCGAGGCCAATGACAGACTGCGCGGCGACATGGGCCATGACGGGTCTTCGGGCCAGCTGGTGGTTCGCGACCTCTCCCGCGACGGCGGCGAAGCGGCCGAGGGCTCGGCCGACGGCGTCGGCCTCCTCCACAACGGCGCCCTGCGCTTCTATTCCGCCGGGGCCGAGACCGGCTCGGGCGGCGTCGCCGCCTGGACCGTCGGCGCCGGCGACACGCTGACCGCCGCCTGGTCGCAGACGGCGATGCATTACGACGTCAACGACCTGCTGACCGGCGCGCCCGCGCTCGACGCGGTCGCCTGGGGGACGCAGACTTATCTGGTCACCGCCGGTCACGGCGTGAGCCTGTCGCGCCTCGACCCTGCCGGCGCGCCGGAACTGCTCGACAATCTCGACCATGGCTGGGACGACGGCCTGATCTATCCGGGCGCGGTCGCGGCCTTCGTCTCCGGCGGGTCGCTGATGGCGCTGACCGGCGGCGGCTGGGACGGCGGGCTGACCCTGCTGCGCTGGTCGGCCACCGGCCTCTCCATCGTGGCGCGCATCGAGGACGACGCCGAGACCCCGATCTCGGACATCGACGCGATGGAGGACATCGTGGTCGGCGCCCGCCGCTTCGCCGTCGCCGCTTCGGCCGACGAGGGCGCGATCTCGGTCTGGGACATCACCACCACTCGCCTGCGCATGACCGACATGCGCGGCATCGGCGACGCCGAGACCCGCTTCGACCTCGCCGGCGTCACCTCGGTCGACACCGCCACGATCAGCGGCCGGGCCATGGTCTTCGCCGCCGCCCCCGACGCGCTGGTGATCTACGCCCTGTCGGGCGCCGGCGCCCTGACCCGCCTCTCGGCCATCGAGGGCGCGACCGAGGCCAGGCATGTCACCCTCGACGGCCGCGAGCTGCTGATCTGCGCCGATGGCGGCGACACCCTGCGCATCTACGAGATCGCGGCGTCCGGCCGGCTAGACCTGGTGCGCGAGACCCGGGTGGCCTTCGGCGCCCAGATCTCGTCGCTGTCGGTCGCCGCCTCCGGCGACCGGGCGCTGATCCTCGCCGCGCGCGCCGACGCCGACGGCCATGACCTCCTGTCCTTCTCCTTCGCGGAGGGCGACGACACCATCGACGGCGCGGGGGGCAATGACAGCATCTGGGGCGACGGCGGCCACGATCTGCTGATCGGCGGCGCCGGGGTCGACCGGATCTGGGGCGGCGAGGGCGACGACACGATCCGCGGCGGGTCCGAGACCGACCGGCTCTATGGCGAGAACGGGGCCGACGTGATCGACGGCGGCGCCGGGCGGGACCTGATCTGGGGCGGCGCCGGCAACGACCGGCTCTGGGGCGGCGACGACATCGACAAGCTGTGGGGCGAATCGGGCGCCGACACGCTCGACGGCGGCGGCCATGACGACACGCTCTCGGGCGGCGACGGCGCCGACCGCATGTTCGGCGGCTGGGGCGACGACGTGATGACCGGCGACGCCGGGGCCGACTACATGGACGGCGGCGACGGCTATGACCGGATGGATGGCGGAACCGGCGACGACTGGCTGCTCGGCGGCGCCGGCGCCGACACGATCTTCGGCGGCGAGGGCGATGACCGGATCGAGGGCGGCGACGCCCCCGACGCCATCGACGCCGGCGCCGGCGACGACATCGTGTCGGGCGACGACGGCGCCGACGACATCTCCGGCGGCGACGGCGCCGACCGGCTCGACGGCGGCGCCGGGCGCGACGTGCTGCGCGGCGGGGCCGGGGCCGACGTCCTTGCGGGGGGCGACGACGAGGACGCGCTCTGGGGCGAGGCCGACGCCGACGACCTGCGCGGCGGGGCCGGCGACGACATGCTCGACGGCGGCGACGCCAACGACATGCTTTATGGCGAGGACGGGAACGACGCGCTTTTCGGCGGCGCCGGGGACGATTTCCTCTTCGGCGGCGCCGGCGACGATGTGCTGGACGGCGGCGACGGCGATGACGCCCTCTTCGGCGAGGCCGGCGACGACGTGGCCTATGGCGGCGCGGGCGACGACCAGATCAAGGGCCAGGCCGGGGCCGACCGCCTCGACGGCGGCGCCGGCGCCGACAAGCTCTGGGGGCAGGGCGACGACGATTTCCTCTTCGGCGGCGCCGGCAAGGACATGCTGGCCGGCAATGGCGGCGCCGATGAGCTCAACGGCGGCGGCGGCAAGGACAAGCTGAAGGGCGGCGGCGGCGCGGACGCGCTGAACGGCGACGGCGGCCGCGACCAGCTGATCGGCGGCGGCGGCAATGACCTGCTGATCGGCGGCCGCGGCGCGGATCTGCTGATCGGCAACAGGGGCCGCGACGTGTTCTTCTTCGGGGCCCGCGACGGCAAGGACAAGATCAAGGACTTCGCCGTCGGCCTCGACCATCTCGAATTCGCCGGCGCCGACGACATGGGCGACCTGCGGATCTCCACCTTCAAAGGCGACGCCATGGTGATCTGCGGCAAGTCCAAGGTGATCCTGGACGGCGTCTCCGCCCATGAGCTGGGGGAGGGCGACTTCCTGTTCAGCTGATAACCAAGCACGACGCAACCCACGACCGGGCCACGCTTTTCAGGCGCGCCCGGGCCCTGCGCGAGACCCGCCTCCCACCCCGTTGGCCCTCGCGCGCGGCCCGGCCCGCCCCTCCGGCCCCTACTCCTGCGCGGGTTTCGAAAACCCCGCGCAGGGGTCGCCGCGCCCGGCGCGCGCGGTGATCACCACCACGTCGTAGGGCGCGGCTTCGGCCGGACCGCCCGGAGGCGCCCAGGGCGCGAGCGCCGCACGCCAGTCATCATCGGAGGAGACGCCCTCAGGCCATTCCACCATCGCCACCGACAGGGTGGACAGACCCGGCGCCGCCCGGCCGAGATAGGCCGGAACCCCACGGTCCCGGCGCGCATGACCATCGCCCGCCACCAGAATGGCGGGCCCGGACGAGGTGTGTTCGCCGCGCTCGCCCGACGCGACGCCCCCGCCGCCGGAGATCCCGGCGGCGGCCGACATCCCCATCCCGCGCGCCTGCAAAAGCGCGGCGGCGAAGGCCGCGTCGCGCAGACGCTGCGCCTCGGCCATGCCCGGCAGCATCGCTTCGGGCAGCGCGCCGCAATGCGCCTCGGCGAGCTCGGCCTCGACCTGCGCCTGGTCGGCGGCGTCGGGCGGGGTCTTCAGCGCGAAAAGCGCGGGGTCGAGGCCGGGGTCGCCCGCCTCCTCCAACGCCGGGCCGATGGCGGCCGCGGCGCTTGTCGCGATGGCCTGGCGCAGGCGCTCGCGCGACAGCCCGCCCCCCGCCACCGGCGCGCCGGGCGCCGCGCGCAACGCGGGAAGATAGGCGGCCCAACCCCCGGCCCCGGCGGCGGGCTCCAGCTTCTCGCCCGCCGCCCGCATCCGGTTCAGCGCCGGGGCGTCGGCGGACTGGAGCATTTCGAAGGCGAGCCCGACGGGCGCGAGCCGGCGGATCAGCTCGGCCTGCAATGCCTGATGGCGCGGGTTGTCGTGGATCTCGCCCAGCACCACCAGGTCATGGCCGCGCGCCAGCGCCGCCAGCGCGTCGATCCCCACGATCGCCTCGCCCCCTGGCAGGCGCAGGATCAGCTCGGGCGGGGCGGCGCCCGCCGCCGTCTGCGCTCCGGCGCCGGGGGCGAGGCCCGCCGCCAGCGTCGCCGCCAGCGTCGCCGACAGAACCGCCCGCCATGCGGCGCGTCGTCCGGACCCGCGCCCCGCCCCGGTCGCGCGTCCTCCCCTGCCGTTGCCCAGCGGTCGCATCATCGATCTCCTTGACCTTCCGCGCCTCGGCGCCGCCCTGGCGAATATGGCGCTCCGCGGGGGGCTTGGGTATCCTGCAACGCTCAGAGCCCACGCAGAATCGAGCGCCGATGCCCCCATGTCCCATCCCGCCCGAACTGCGCGCCGACCGACCGCATTCCGCGCCCACGCCGGCTGCGCGACCCGCGGCGACGGCGCGATCCCGCTTCCGCCTCGTCTCCCGTCTCGTCGCCGCGCTGACTGCGGCGGCGCTCCTCGCGGGCTGCGCCGGGGATGATCCCCACGACATCGACGCGCATTACGCCCGCACCCTCGCGGCCTACCAGGCCGCCGGCCTGATGCGCACCGACGCCGACCCGCCCGACGCGCCCTTCGACAATGACGACCTGATCCGCGATTTCGAGAACATCGCCTTCCACATGGAATTCGAAAGCGCAGCGACCCTCGTCGCCCGCGCCACCGAGGTCGATCTGGTCAAATGGCGCGGCCCGATCACCTGGCGGATGTCCGGCGACGGGGTGCGAGAGGCGGACCTGCAGGCGTATCGGGAGCTGACCGGCCGGATCACCGCCCTCACCGGGCTGGCGTTCCGGGAGGTCGCGGCCGACCCCGACATCTTCATCCTGATCGCGAGCGCGCGGGTGCGCGACCGGTTCGTCGCGCAGATGCTGCGCAATGGCGGCGAGGGACGGATCAGCCTGATCGAGGAATGGGCGCGGAACGACCTCTTCCCCTGCGTCGGCCAGGTCGGGCGCTCCAAGGTCGAGGGGCGATGGAAGAACCAGGCCACCATCGTCATCAAGAACGAACTGCGCGGCGTCCTGCGCCTGAGCTGCATCCATGAGGAGCTGACCCAGACCCTGGGGCTGCTGAACGACGACCCTCAGGCGCGGCCGTCGATCTACAACGACGACCAGGAATTCGCGCTGCTGACCCGGCATGACGAATATCTGCTGCGCATCCTCTACGACCCGCGGCTGCGCGCCGGGATGTCGGCGGCGCAGGGCATGCCGATCGTGCGCCGGATCGTGGCCGAGATCGGCCCGGGCCCGTCGACGCCGCCGCCGTTCGACTGACCCGGCGGGGTGCGGGGCTTCCCCGGCTGGACCGGGGCCGGGCCCGGTCGAGGCGCCTATTCCTCGGGTTCGGTGACGAAGCGCAGCGGGTAGCCGGCGGCCTTGCCGGCCTCGGTCGCCGCATCGGCCTTGGTCTCGGCCACGTCGCGGGTGAACACCGCCACCACGCAGACCCCGCGCCGATGCGCGGTGATCATCACCTGATGGGCCTGCGCCTCCGACAGCCGGAACACCGCGCGCAGCACCGCCGAGACGAACTCCCGCGGCGTGAAATCGTCGTTGAGCAGGATCACCTTCCACATCTTCGGCCGCTCGGGCCTGATCTCGGTCCCGGGCTTCAGCACCGGCGCGTCGGTTCCGGCCATGGAGACGGCGGGCGACGCGGCGGGGCGGGAATGGAATCGCGATAGGGTCATGGGCGGTCAACTTGTCGGAGGTCGGATGATCGCCGGTCCGGGGCGCGCGCGCCCCGCTCTGGCGAATACGACGCATATAGGCTCTCATGGACCGGCGCGCACGTCCATGCCGCGCCGCGCGTCGAATGGCGACGATCCGCGACCGCCCGACCCAGCCGCCGAACAGGACCGACCACCCGGGGAGAGACCATGGCCTATTATCACGACGACATGCGGGCGCTTCAGGACCGCTACGAGGGCCGCGCCGTGGCCGACCGGCTGGAGACGCATCGCATGCATCTGGCCTTCACCGAGGCCGACCGGGCGCTGATCGAGGCGGCGGGGTTCTTCTTCCTCGCCACCGCGTCGGACGAGAGCGTCGACTGCTCGTTCAAGGGCGGCGCGCCCGGCTTCGTGAAGATCACCGGGCCCGCGACGATCGAATTCCCCGATTACGACGGCAACCGCATGTATCGCAGTCTCGGCAACATCGTGCGTGCGCCCCGCGTCGGGCTGCTCTTCCTCGACTTCGCCGGCGGGAAATTCGACGGCTCGGCCGGGCGGATGCGGATCAACGGCCATGCCGAGATCGACGAGAGCCCGGAGGCCGCCGCCCGCCACCATGGCGCGAAGCGCGTGGTGCGGGTCGTGGCCGAGCACATCTTTCCCAATTGCCCCCGCTACATCCCGCGGATGGGCGCGCCCGAAACCTCCGCCTACGTCCCCGCCCCAGGCCACACCCCGCCCGAAGCGCCGTGGAAAAGTTTCGACTGGGTCGCCGACGTGTTCGAGAAGGAGCGCGAGGGCTGACCGCCCGAGCCTGACCTGGGCGCGGCCCGCCCCGACCGCGGGACGGGTGTCGCCGCGCCCGCCCGGCCGCCATCAAGGCGGCGACGAGAGACAAGAAACGGGAGGGGAGCGGAAATGGACCGCTTGAAAGGCAAGGCGGGGCTCATCACCGCCGCGGCCTCGGGCATGGGGCGCGCGGGCGCGCTGATGTTCGCGGCCGAAGGCGCGCGGATCGCGGTCTGCGATCACGACGCCGAGGCCGCCGAGGCGGTGGCCGCCCGGATCCGCGACGCGGGCGGCGAGGCGGCGACCATCGTCGCCGACCTCTCCGACCTCGCCGCCGCGCGCGCCGCCGCCAATGCCGCGGCCCGCGCCTTCGGGCGGCTCGATTTCGTGTGGAACCATCTCGGCCATCCCGGCCCGGGCGCGGTGGAGGGCATCGACCCCAAGCTCCTGGACCTCGCCATCGACCTCAACCTGCGCTCGGTCATCGCCACCACCGAGGCCGCGATCCCGCATCTGCGCGCCGCCGGGAACGGGGCGTTCCTGTTCACCGCCTCCACCGGCGGACTGGTCGGCTCACGCTATTCGCCGGTCTATTCGGCGATGAAGCACGGCGTGGTCGGCTTCGCCAAAGGCCTGGCGCTGAAGCTCGCAGCCGACGGCATCCGGTCCAACGTCGTCTGCCCCGGGCCCATCGAGACCCCGATGATGGTGCAGTTCGCCAACCGTCCCGACCTGCCCCAAAGGCCGGAGTCGGAGATCCGCGCCGCCACCGCCGCCGGCAACCCGATGCGCCGCGTCGGTCGGCCGGAGGAGGTGGCCGCCGCCGCGCTTTTCCTGATCTCGGACGAGGCGAGCTACATCACCGGCGTGGCGCTGGCCGTCGACGGCGGCTTCACCGCCGGCTGAACCGGCGCGCGGGGCTCGTCCGGCGGCCCCGCGCAAGAGACTTGCACGCAAGGCATGACTTGCCTTAACGTAAGCTCAACTTCAGATCGAAACCCCTGCCGCGAGTCGCAAGATATCGACATGGGCACGTTATCGCATGACGACCCCCGCCCGGGGGCCCCGGCCCGCGCCGGCGACGCCGCCGCGCCGGCCAGATGCGTCGCGCCGATGCGAATCGTGGGTCCGGAGCCCGCCCCCTCGCACGGCTTCTCGCCCCGCTCCGTCCCGAACGCGCCGCGCGCGCGCATCCTCAACGCCGCCGAACGGCTCTTCATGCGCGACGGCCTGCGCCAGGTCGGGGTCGAGGCCATCGCCGAGCTTGCGGGCCTCGAACGGGCGGAGATCAGCTGGCATTTCGCCGACTCCGAGGATCTGGCCAACGAGGTGCTGCGCGCCATCGCCCGTCGCTCGGTCGAACTGCGGCTCGCGTCGTTGCGCGCCCTGATGGCGGAGGCCGAGCGCGAGGGTCGCGATCCCGCGCTCCGCGACGTGATCGAGGTGTTCTGCATCCCCTGCCTGGAGCCTGAGACCGGCGTGCTGCTCGCGCAGCTGCTGGTCGGCCACCGGGTCCGCCCGACGCCGTGGTCGCTGGCGGTGATCCGGGACGAGTTCGGCGACATGACCGGGACCTTCCTGAACGCGCTGGCCCGCGCCGCGCCGCATCTGAGCGTCGAGACCCTGCGCTGGCGCTTCCGTTTCCTGCTGTCCAACGCCCTGCTCGCGACCATCGAGCCGGGGATGCCGCGGCGGCTCGCGGGCCTCGCCGCCTTCGAATCGCTCGACCCCGACGCGGAGCGGATGCGCGGCGAGTTGATCGATTTCCTCGTCGCAGCCTTCGGAGGGGACGGCGAAACCTCCGCCCGCCCCCCCGCCGACCGGGCCTGACCCCGAGCCCCTGCGCCTCAGACCGGCAGCGGGATCGAGACCACCTGCCCCGCCTTGCCCAGCGTGACCCACAGCCGGTCGCCGCGCGCGCAAAGATTGGTCGGCCCCGAGCCGCGCCCGAAATCGATGAGCCTGAGGCACTCCCCGTCGAGCCCCAGCACCGCGATCTCGTTGCAGACCGAGCCCGCCACGTAGATCCGCTCTCCCGCCACCACCATCCCGTCGGAATGGAACATGTCGTGGAGCTGGCAGAACATCTCGGGCGCCCCCAGCGCCGCCCCGCCCTTCCACGCATAGCGCACCACGCAATGCCCGGTGGTCAGCCCGACCAGCAGCGATCCGTCGGGGTGGAAGGCGAGCCCGTTGGGGAAATCCGGCTCGGCCAGCAGCGCGGTCGACCCGTCCGCGCGCGCCAGCACCAGCTGCCCGCCGGCATAGGCGGCGTCGTCGCGGCCGACCGCCTCCCAGTTGCGGGGGTTGGTGAAGACCACCTCGCCCTCGGGCGAGAACACCAGGTCGTTGGGCCGATTGCGGTCGGGCGCGGGCAGCTGGTCCGTCACCGTCTCCCAGCTCCCGTCGAGCGCGAGGCGCATGATGCAGCCCGGGATCTGCGGGTCGGCGAGGTGCAGCGCCCCCTTCGCCTTCAGTCCCAGACCGCCGTTGTTGGCGATCCACAGCGCCCCGTCGGGCCCCAGCCTCATGCCGTTCGGCGCGCCCGGCAGCTCGGCCAGCACCCGGGTTCGCCCGTCCAGCGTCACCCGCACGCAAGCGTCCACCAGGTCGACGAAGGCCACGCCGCCGTCCGGCAGCACCACCGGCCCTTCGGTGAACCCGCAGCCCTCCGCCTCGATCCGCATGTCCTGCGGCCGTTCCGCCGTCGCCATCGTCCCATCTCCCCGCCTGGTTCGCGCCTGCGACCGTTCTCGCCGCCCCGCCCCCGGGCGTGCTTGCGCCGAGCGGCGCAAGCACGCGCGCGCGCCCCGCGTCATAACATCCCCGTTTCGCCCTTCCCATCGGGCCGCCCAGGCGCTAAAAGCATTCCCCATGCAGAATGCCATTCTCCCCCGAGAACAGCCTGAGCCCGCCGCCCCTCCCAAATACGTGGGCGCGGTGGAGAATGCGTTGCGCATCCTGCGCCACCTCGCCGCCGCGCACCGGCCGGAGGGCGCCGCCGCCATCGCGCGCGCCACCGGCATCAACGCCTCCACCGCCTTCAACATCCTGCGCACGCTCGCGAAGGAGGAGCTGGTGACCGTGGACCCGGAGGCCAAGACCTACCGCCTCGGCCTCGGCGTGCTGGAGTTCTCCGCCCCTCTGCTCGGCGCCAACCAGGCCGACCTGATCCGCCCGGCGCTGACCCGCCTCTCGGACGAGCACCGCGTGCTGATGACGCTGTGGCGGTTTCTGGACGGCGAGCGGATGGTGGCGACCGACCGGGTCATGGCCCATGACATGGTGCGGGTCGACATCGTGCCGGGCTCCCGCCTGCCCTCTTTCCTCGGCGCCGTGGGGCGGGCCTATGCGGCCTGCCTCGACCTTGACCGCGCGACGCTCAAGGCCCGCTTCGCCCCCCTGCGCTGGCACCGCGCGCCGGCCTTCGCCGATTTCGCGGCGGATGTGGAGGCCGCCCGGTCCTCCGGCCTCGCCGTCGATCTCGGGCAGCTCTTCCCCTCCGTCGACATCGCCGCCGCGGTGATCCGCGACCACCATGGCCGCCCCCGCTACGGGCTTTCCGGCATCACCGTCGCCGGCCTGATCGCGCGCCCCGAATTCGACCGCATGGCCGAGGCGCTGCGCGACGAAGCCGACCGCATCTCCGCCACCCTCTTCGGCGCGCCGCTCCGCATCCCCGCCGCCTGACGCCCACCCGAACCAGACCGGGCGCGCCCCCGCGCAGCCCGGCGATCCCGGAGGAGACGACCCCATGACCGACCCCACCGCCCCCAGCGGCGCGCGTCCCGGGCTCGACGCCCTGTTCAACCCGACCTCCATCGCGGTGGTCGGCGCCTCCGCCGATCCATCCCGCATCGGGGGCCGCCCCATCGCCTACGCGCTGCGCGCCGGGTTCAAGGGCAAGATCTTCCCGGTCAATCCGAACCGCGACGAGATCCAGGGCCTGAAAGCCTACCCCTCCCTCGACGCGATCCCCGATCCCATCGACTTCGTGCTGCTCGCCATCGCCGCCCGCGACGTGCCCGCAGCGCTGATCGCCGCGGCCGCCAAGGGGGCCCGCGGCGCCGTCCTCTTCTCCGCCGGGTTCGCCGAAGTGGGTGAGGCAGGCGCGAAGATGCAGGACGACCTCCTCGCCACCGCGCGGGCCCATGGCATCCGCCTGCTCGGCCCCAACTGCCTCGGCATGTTCAACGCCGAGGCCGGCCACTGCCCCACCTTCACCTCGGGGATCGAGAGCGGCATGCCCCTCCCCGGCCGCGTCGGACTCGTCACCCAATCCGGGGCCTACGGCACCCATCTGCTCAACATGGCCCGCGACCGCCGCATCGGGGTCAAGATCTGGGTGTCGACGGGCAACGAGGCCGACGTGACCGCGCCGGAATGCATCGAGCATCTGGTCCGCTCCGACGCGGTCGACGTGATCGGCGTCTATATGGAGGGCGTGAACGACCGCCCCGCGCTCTTCCGCGCGCTCGCCGCCGCCCGCGCCGCCCGCAAGCCGGTGGTGATGATGAAGGTCGGCACATCCGCCGTGGGGGCGGAAGCCGCGGCCTCCCACACCGCGTCGCTGGCCGGCTCCGACGCCTCCTTCGCCGCCGCGCTCCGCCGCTTCGGGGTGCTGCGCGCGAAGACCACCGAGGAAATGCTCGACGCAATCTACGCCGCCTCCCTCTCCCCGCTCCCCCGGGGCCGCCGCCTCGCCGTCTTCACGGTTTCGGGGGGCGCCGGGGTGCTGATGTCGGACGCGGCGGAGGAGGAGGGGCTCGACATGCCCCCCCTCCCCGCCGAGGTTCAGGCCCGGATCCTCGCCCGCAACCCGCTGTCCTCCGCCCGCAATCCCATCGACCTCACCGCCAGCGTGCTCAACGATTTTCCCATCGTGACCGAGGGCCTGAAGAACCTCACCGCCGCGGGCGGCTACGACATGACGGCGGCCTTCTTCACCTCCTGGACCGGCTCGCCGGTGGTGGGCCCCAAGCTCCGCAAAGCGATCATGGACGGCCTGCCCGACGGCGTCTCCGGACCCTTCGCCATGGTCTGCCAGGGCGGTCCGGAGGTGAACGACGCCTATGAGCCGCACGGCATGATGATCTTCGAGGACCCGAGCCGCGCCATCCGCGCGCTGGCCAACCTCGCCCGCATCGCCGAGGGGTTCGAGGCCGCCGCCCGCGAGGAAACCGCGCCCGAGCCCCTGCCCGAGCTCCCCGCCGGCTTCGCCCTCCCCACCCGCGCCCTTTCCGAACGCGAGGCCAAGGCGCTGATCGCCCGGGCCGGCATCCCGGTCCCGGATGAAACGCTGGCCGCCACGCCCGCCGAAGCCGCCGCCGCCGCGGCGCTGCTCGGGGTCCCTTGCGTGCTGAAGATCGTCTCGCCCGACATCGCCCACAAGACCGAGGTCGGCGGCGTCGCGCTCGACATCTCCGCCGACGCGATGCAAGCCGCGGCCGAGAAGATGCTGGCGTCGGTGGCCGAAAAAGCCCCCCACGCGAAAATCGAGGGGCTGCTGGTCGGCCCGATGATCTCGGGCGGGGTCGAGCTGATCGTGGGGGTTCGCCGCGACCCGGTGATGGGCCCCGTCGTCCTGATCGGCCTCGGCGGGGTCTTCACCGAGGTGCTGCGCGACGTCGCCGTCCGCCTCGCCCCCGTCACCCGGACCGAGGCGCGCGAGGCGCTGCTTTCGCTGCGCGGCGCAGCGCTCCTCAAAGGCGCCCGCGGGGCGCCGCCGGTGGATCTGGAGGCGGCCGCCGACGCCATCTCCCGCCTCTCGGTCATCGCCGCGGCCAACCCCGACGGGTTCGAGGCGCTTGAGATCAACCCGCTTCTGGCGCGTCCCGACGGCGTCATCGCCCTCGACGCCCTCCTCACCCCGCTGACCCAGGAGACCCCGGCATGATGGGACCCGCCCTGAAAGACACGCCCTGGACCTTCGCCGATTTCCCGGTGGGCGAGGCGATGGCCGAAGTCGCCGTCGACCTTTCCGCCGAAAAGGCCGCGCTCTGGTCCTCGATCTCCGGCCAGGCCGCGCCTGCGACGGGCGCGCCCTGCCCCCGCGCCCTGATGGTGGCCGCGATGATGGAGACCTATATCCGCGCCCTCCAGCCCCGCCCGCCCGGCAATGTCCATGCCGGCCAGACCCTGACCTTCCACGGGGCCGCGCCCGCCGTTGGCGCGCAGCTGACCGCCCGCTTCGCCTGCGTCGCCAAAGAAGAGAAGAAGGGCCGCCGCTGGATCACCCTCGGGGTCGAGATGCGCGACGGCCCCCGCCTCGTCCTCACGGGCGAGATCCTGTCGATCTGGGCCGCGTGAGGAACACCGCCATGACCTATCCCAACATCCTCGGACCGCTGGTCCTCGCCTCGTCCCACGACACGGCGATGGCCTATGGCGCGCTGACCGCCGACTTCAACCCGATCCACTGCGACGCTGAATTCGCAGCGAAATCGCCGTTCGGCCGCGCCATCTGCCATGGCACCATGGGCCTCAACCTCGCCATCGAGGCCGCCGAACAGGGCCTCGGCCCCGCCTACGCGATCCGCGACATCAAAATCCGGTTCTCCCGCCCCGCCCCGGTCGGCGAGACCCTGACCGCCGGCGCTCACCTGACCGACGCCGAGACCGGAACCTACGCGCTCTTCGTGGAACTCCCCGACGGGTCCCGCACCACCGAGGGCACGCTGATCGCGGAACCCGCGCCATGACCGCCTCCGAGTCGCATTTCCGGGCCTCCCATGTGCTCGGCGCCCATGTCACGCCCTTCGGCAAGCGGGAGGGGTCGTCGACCCTTTCCCTGATGACCGAGGCGGCCCAAGGCGCGCTCGACGCCGCCGGCCTCGCCCGGTCGGACATCGACGGCCTGATCTGCGGCTATTCCACCGCGCTGCCCCACCTGATGCTGGCGACGGTCTTTTCGGAGCACTTCGGCCTCAAGCCCTCC
Organism: Albimonas sp.; assembly: GCF_055129145.1. NCBI lineage: Bacteria > Pseudomonadati > Pseudomonadota > Alphaproteobacteria > Rhodobacterales > Paracoccaceae > Albimonas > Albimonas sp. Next base: position 23,882 of record NZ_JBSRTQ010000046.1, read on the forward strand.
TACGCCCACGCCATCCAGATGGGCGGCGGCACCGGGGCGGGGATGCTGATGCTGGCCGACGCGCTGATCCGCGCGGGCGAGGCCCACACCATCCTGGTCGTCGGCGGCGAGAACCGCCTCACCGGCATGTCCCGCGACGCCGCGGTCCAGACCCTCGCCCAGGTCGGCCACCCCAAGGCCGAAAGCCCGCTCGGCGCCACCATCCCCGCCTATTACGCCCTGACCGCCGCGCGCTATCTGCACGAGACCGGGGCGAGCCAGGCCGACCTTGCCGAACTCGCCGTCCTGATGCGCCATCTCGCGTCGGACACCCCCGGCGCCCAGCTCACCGCGCCGATCACCGTCGACGACGTGATGAATTCAAAGACCATCGCCGACCCGCTGAAGCTGATGGACTGCTGCCCGATCTCCGACGGCGGCGCCGCGGTGATCCTGTCGGCGGAACCCGGCGAGGGCGCCTCGGTCCGCATCATCGGCGCCGGGCAGGCCCACACCCACCAGCATATCTCCGAGGCGCCCGACGACATCTGCCTCGGCGCCAAGCAAGCCTCCGCCCGCGCCTTCGAACGCGCCGGGGCGACCGCCGCCGACATGGGCTATCTGGCGGTCTACGACAGCTTCACCGTCACCCTCGCCCTGCTGTTGGAATCCCTCGGCATCTCCGCCCCCGGCCAGGCCGGCCCCGACGCCGCCTCGGGCCGCTTCGCCCGGATGGGCTCCCTGCCGCTCAACACCCATGGCGGGCTGCTCAGCTACGGCCATTGCGGCGTCGCCGGCGCCATGGCGCATTTCGTGGAGGCGTGGGCCCAGATGACCGGCCGCGCCGGCCCCCGCCAGATCGCCGGCGAACCGGCCCTCGGCCTCTACCACGGCGACGGCGGGGTGCTGTCTTCCCACGTCTCCCTGATCCTGGAGCGCACGGCATGAGCGGCATCGAGATCCAGACCTGCCCCGCCTGTTCCCGCACCTGGTATCTGCCCCGCCAGCTCTGCCCCGGCTGCGGGAACGCCCACCCGACCACGCGCGAGGCCTCGGGCCGCGGAACCGTCTGGTCCTCCACCCGCGTCGAGCGGGCGCCGGACGACACGTTCCGCGCCATCGCCCCCTACCTGATCGCGCTCATCGACCTTGAGGAAGGCCCCCGCGTCATGGCCCACCTCTCCGCCCCCGCCGCCATCGGCGCCCCCGTGACCGGCGAGGTCCGCGACATCGCCGGCCGCGCCATCCCCGTCTTCACGCCGCGCTGAGCGGCCCCGAAAGGATCCCCCCATGTCCCTCGACCACGCCGACCCGCATGCCGAACTCCGCGACGCCCTGCGCGCGCTCTGCGCCGAGTTCCCGGCCGAATACCACCGCAAGCATGACGAGCACGCCACCTACCCGGTCGAGTTCATCGACGCGCTGACCAACGCCGGCTGGCTCGCCGCGATGATCCCCGAGGAATTCGGCGGCTCCGGCCTCGGGCTCACCGAGGCGTCGATCGTGATGGAGGAGATCAACCGTTCGGGCGGCAACGCCGGCCACTGCCACGGGCAGATGTACAATATGAGCACCGTCCTGCGCGGCGGCTCCGCCGAACAGAAGGCCCGCTGGCTGCCCAAGATCGCCACCGGCGAGCTGCGGCTTCAGTCCATGGCGGTGACCGAGCCGACCACCGGCACCGACACCACCAAGCTCAAGACCACCGCGGTCAAGAAGGGCGACAAATACGTCATCAACGGTCAGAAGGTCTGGATCTCCCGCGTCCAGCATTCCGACCTGATGATCCTGCTCGCCCGCACCACGCCGCTGGCGGACGTGCGGAAGAAGTCCGACGGCCTCTCCGTGTTCATGGTCGATCTCAAGGACGCCATCGGCAAGGGCCTGACGGTCAACCCGATCCGCAACATGGTCAACCACGAGACCAACGAGCTGTTCTTCGACAACCTCGAGATCCCCGAAGAGAACCTGATCGGCGAAGAGGGCAAGGGTTTTAAAATCATCCTCGGCGGCCTGAACGCCGAACGCACCCTGATCGCGGCCGAGTGCATCGGCGACGCCTGGTGGTTCATCGACAAGGTTTCGGCCTATGTGAAGGAGCGGATCGTCTTCGACCGCCCCATCGGCCAGAATCAGGGCGTGCAGTTCCCGATCGCGCGGGCCTACGTCAACACGTCCGCCGCCGACCTGATGCGGTTCGAGGCCTGCCGCCTGTTCGACGCGGGCGTCACCGCCGGCGCGCAGGCCAACATGGCCAAGATGCTGGCGGCGGACGCGAGCTGGGAGGCGGCCAACGCCTGCATCCAGTTCCACGGCGGCTTCGGCTTCGCGGCGGAATACGACGTGGAGCGCAAGTTCCGCGAAACCCGCCTCTACCAGGTGGCCCCGATCTCCACCAACCTGATCCTCAGCTACGTCGCCGAGCACGTCCTCGGCCTGCCCCGCAGCTTCTGAGGCCGTTGTCGAGGCAAGGCGCGCCCGGTGAATCGGGCGCGCCTTTTTTATTCGGTGCGCGGTGCGCGGCCCCCGTCTTTTATTTCCGCTGCATCCGCAGGCGCGCAAAATAACCGCCGCGGGTCATTTTCTCGCCTTTTATTCCGTTTTTGTGATCATCCCCCTCACCTGATCGCCCGCAAGGGGTGGGCGAAGCCGCCGCAATCCGGCACTATGGGATCCGAATTCAATGACGGAGCCATGGCCTTGAAGAACGATTCGGCTAAGAAGCGCCCCGATAACGCCCGTGTGCTCGGCGTCATCGAGGGTCTCGACGACCCCGCGAAGCTGCGCAACCTGATGGCCAACGCCGACCGGCAGGGCGCGACCGACGTGCATCGCGCCGCGTTCCGTCGCCTGGTCGAGCTGAACGCCGAGGACGCGCCCGAAGCCGCCGAGGGCGATCCCGAGGGCATCGAGCACGCCTTCTGGTCGACCATCGCCGCGTTCGAGGAGCTGCTCAAGGAATCCCGCGGCCGCGCCACCAAGCTGACCCGCCATCGCCAGAAGGCCGCCAAGGCCGGGGTGCGCCGCGCGCTCGCCGACCTCGCCACCGCCGCCGAACCGGCGGAGGGCTTCGACCGCCTGATCGCGCGCGACATGGCCGACCTGACCGCCGAGGCGGTGGTCCTGCGCTTCGCCGATTCCTTCGAGCCCGAGGTGGTCTCCGCCGCCCAGGCCCGCCTCGACGCCGCCGCCGCCCCGATGGACGAAGAACCCGTCGCCTGATCGCGCGACCGCCCTCGCCCGGCCCCCGTTGGGGGGACGGCGGGCGGGGCGAGCGTCCCGAAGGGACGGAGCGCCCGACCCCGTCGGCCCCCGCCGCCCGATCTTCGCGCCGGATCCGCCCGCGGCAGGCGTCCAGACCGCCGAACCTGCGGTCTTTCGCCATCCCGTCCATGACCTACGGCGCGCCCGGCCAAGGGCCCGGCCCTGGCGATGCTCCGCGCCGACACCCCCGCCATCGCATCGATCCGCTGGTCCGCGCGCGTCGCGGAGCGCGACTCCGTCCACCCCGTCGCCGGCTTCAGCCAGGGCGCGCCGACCGCCTGCGCACGCCATGTCGCGCAGCCATGCGGGCCATGTCGGAACCACGCTTCGGGCAGGGCCCGCCTCGACCTCACGATCATCACGAAGCCTCTCCGCCCTGCCCGCGCCATGGCGCAGCGAAAACCGGAATGCTAACCAGGGCCGACGCAGTCGACGCAAACGCCAGCCCGAAGGCCATCGCCATGATCCGTCGCGCCGCAGCATTCCTCGCCCTGACGCTGCTCCCCTCCCTCGCCGCGGCGCATGTCGAGGGCGCGGGGCTCGGCGGCGGCTTCCTCTCCGGGTTCTCGCATCCGATCCTCGGCTGGGATCATGTGGTCGCCATGGTCGGCGTCGGGCTCTGGGGGGCGTTCCTCGGCGCGCCGGCGATCTGGGTTCTGCCGGTCGCCTTCCCGATGACCATGGCGCTCGGCGCGGCGCTCGGCGTGCTCGGGGCGCCGATCCCGGCGGTGGAGACCGGCATCGCGGGCTCCGCCATCGTGCTCGGCCTCATGGTGCTCTGCGCCGCGCGCCTGCCGCTCTGGGCGGCGGGGAGCCTCGTCGCGGTCTTCGCCCTCTTCCACGGCCATGCCCATGGAACCGAGCTGCCCGCCGCCGCCAACCCCTTCGCCTTCGCCGCGGGCTTCGTGCTGGCCACCGGGCTGCTGCATCTCGGGGGCATCGGCTTCGGCCTGCTGGCCCGCTGGCCCGCGGGTCGGCTGGCGGTGCGGGCGGGGGGCGCGGCCATCGCCTCGGTCGGGGCGGCGTTCCTCTTCGGCCTCGCCTGAGC
>NZ_JBSRTQ010000047.1:0-27081 GCF_055129145.1 Albimonas sp.
CCCGCGCCAGCCGCCGCAGCCGCGGGGCGCGGACCGGCCCCGCGACCGGCTCCGCCTCGGCTCGGGCGCGCTCGATCCCGGCCAGCACCGCTTCGCCCTGCGGCCAGATCGAGACCGCGTCGGGCGCGCCCGGCGACGCCGCCACGATCTCTCCGAACGCGACGCCATTGTAGCTGTTCTCGAAGCCGAGCCCGCGGAACAGGCGGGCGTCGGCGGCGAAGGGATGTTCCAGCATGGCGCGGAAGCCCGACGCGGCCTCGGCCCCGGTCAGGCGGAAGGACAGCGCCGCCTCGCCGAAGCCCGCCGCCATGTCCTCGCAGAACGCCACCGCGCCGGCATGGCAGGCGCGGGCGAACTCGGCCCGGCCCCGCTCGGCGCCCGCGTCGGTCAGTTCCGCCGCGGGACGCCCGTCCGGGCCCCGGCGCGCCCGCAGGAACGACCCCGCGTCGTTGAGGAACACGGCCTCGTAAAGGATCGAATGGGCGAAATAGCCGTGGCCGCGATCGGACCTGGGGTCGAGCCGGTCCACGAGGTAACCCGCCGCGCCGCCGGTTTCGGCGTCGGGGATGTTGGCGCGGATGCCCTCGAACGTGGCGAAGTAGTAGCCGCGCAGATCCGGCGCGCCGAGCAGGTCGCGCAGCCCTTTCTGCAGGGTGCCGCGATGGCCGATGTCGACCACCGCGCCGCGCGCCGCCTCAGCCTCGCCGATCCCGGCCTCGGCGTAGAAGGCGAGCAGCGCGTCCCGCTCTTCCGCCGCATGGCTGAGGATCGCCGAGACGACGCCCGCCTCGGCCAGCAAGGCGGCGAGCCGTGGCCGGTCCTCCCGCCAGGCCACGGGGTCCGACAAGCCGAACCCATGGGCGGCGAGCGCCTCGGCCGGCAGCGCGTCGGGCCCCACGCCGAAACGGTTGCGCAGCAGGGCCTCCAGCGTCATCGGCGCGAAATTCGCCTCGAGCCGCGCCGCCAGATCCTCCGGCGCGCGCAGCGTCGCCACCCCCAGCGCCCGGCGCGAGGCGAGCATGTAGCGCGACGGCGGCGCGCCCGGATCGAGCGTGACGAGCACGTCGTAGCAGCGCTTGATCACCTCGCCGTCGCGCGAGAGGAACAGCAGGTCCGACACCCCGTCCGCCCGCGCCCGGCGCCGCAGCCAGTTGGCCAGCCCGAAGAACATCGGCCCCAGCACCGCATAGCCCAGCGTCTCGGCCGCCCCTTGGCTGAACCCCGGCGTCCCCTTCCGGAACGTCCCCGCCAGCCGCCGCCCGGTCAGGCCCTTGACGGCGGCGGCGGCGCGCGGATCCTCGATCCGGTCCCAGACCGCGGGCAAGGGCGAGATCCGGCGCGCGATATCGGCGGTGGAGCGGGTGTGGAACGTGGCCAGCCCCGCCTCGCGCGCCGGGCGCAGGTCGGTGCGCGGGTTGTCGCCCAGGTGCAGAATCTCGGCCGGGGCGCGGTTTTCGGCCCGCAGAAGGTGTTGAAAGAGCCCGCCGCTGCGCTTGGTGACGCCATGTTCCGACGAGCAGTGGAGCGCGTCCCACCCCTCGTAGCCGCAGCCGCGCAGCAGCTCCGCCACGAATTCCGGCTCGAAATAGGTGTCGGATAGGAGGACCACGCGCTTGCCCTGCGCGCGCGCCCGGTCGAAGGCCGCGCGCCCGATGGGCCGGGCGCGGACCAGCCGACGCTCCCAGTCCAGTTCGCGCGCCAGCAAGATCTCGATCTGGTCGCGGGTCAGGCCATGGGCCCGGCCGATGGCCTCGTAACGGGCGCGCAGCGTCACCTCCTCGCCCACCACGTCGCCGGCGGCGATGGCCTCCTCGCCCGCGGTCAGCCGGGCGCGGGCGAAGTTGGCGATCCGGCCGCCGAGCTGCTGGCGGACGGGATCGGCGAGGAACAGGAACAGCTGGCCCGGACGCTCCACCAACCGCTCGATCAGCGTCTCGAACACGTCGAGCGAGATCATTCCGGCCGCGTCGATCGCCGCGAACATCGCATCGCGGGCGCGCAGCGTGTTGGCGAAGCCGGTGAAATCGGGTTCGGCCGGGGGCGCGGGTTCGGAGGCCCGCGGCGGGGCGTCGGCGTCCCCCGCGTCGCCGGCCCGGGGCGGACCGAGACGGGCGTTGGCCAGCGCGAAGCGGTCGGCCTCGACCTTGTCGATATGCCGATAGCTCCAGTAGAAGCCCAGCATGTCGCGGATCTTGTCCTTGGGGTCGAGGAACCCGACCTTCGGCGCATCGTCCCGCACCGCCGTCAGCGGGGCCAGCGCCGCCGCCCAGAAATGCGGGCTGACGAAATCCTGGCAGATCGAGTGGAAGGCCCCCGGCGCCGACGGGTCGGCGAAGCTCACCACCGGCCGGTGCAGCAGGGTGACGGACTTGTCGAAATAGACCGCCTCCTGCGCCACCGAGGACGAGATCGTCATCACCTCGGCCAGATCCGGCGAGGACAGCAGGTGATAGACCGGGTGGCGCGACAGCTCGGCCTTCGGGTGCGACGCCACGAAATCCAGCACCGCCTCGTCCCCCGTCCGCTCGAACGGATGGCGCTGATAGAGCAGCTGCGACGACCGGGCGGCCAGCGCCGAGAAATCCTCCCGGAAATCCAGAAGGTTCAGCATGCGCCCGTCGCGGCAGACCGACTTGTCCTGCATCCGCTGCCCGACGAAGACCGCCGAACCCGGCTCGATCCGCGGCTCGGCCTTCTTCCAGCCCTTGTAGGTCTGGATGCGGATCCGGTCGGCGTAGAGGAAGAACTGGTCCTCGGGCACATGGAAGGCGGCGAAGGCGGCGTGGACCTCCGGATCCGAGGCGCGGAAGCCGAAAAGCACGTCGTCGTAGAAGCGGATCGGGTGCAGCCAGACATCCACCCAAGGCGCGCCCAGACGGTCGAGCGCGTGGCGGGTCTGGGCCGACATCTCGTAGCCCACAATCAAGGTCGAGGCGTCGAGCCCGCAGGCGGTCAGGTAGGCGAGCGTCGCGTCGGTGATCCGCGTCTCGTCGAACCAGAACTGGGTGGCGTCGCTGTCGAGGGGGATATCCGACAGCTCGAAGGCGCGGGCGCGGGAGAAGGCGGCGGTCTCGCCCTCGCCCGAGATCAGGCTGCGCACCGGCAGCCCCGTGGCCCGCGCGATGGGGCGGGCGAACAGGTCCTTCATCCAGCGCAGGTTGGCCCATTGCTCGCGCTCCGACGTCATCAGCGGGTCGGAGGCGATGGCGACGGAGGCGATGGGCGCGCGGCCCCGGCGGGCGGGCCCGGAGGCCAGGGCATCGGCGGAGGGATGCGGAACGGTCCCCGCCGCGGCGCCGCCGGAGGCGTCGGCCCGGTCTGCGGGATGTTCCTGGCGTGCGGGGGCTGGTCCCCGGTCGGTCATGCCGTGCGGTCCCTCGGGTTGCGCTGCGTTCGGATCACCGAAGTTGATCCCGCATTGCGACCGGGCTTGCAAGGCTGCGCCGCGAACGCCCGCGGCGGGCGCCTGCGGCCGATCACCCCGATGCGCCCGCCGCGAACCCCGCCGCCCCGAACCTCCTCGCTGCGTCAGGCGACCCGGCGCCGCGCCGCCCGGCCCAGCGCCAGCAGCGCGCCGCCCAGCAGCAGCATGCTGGCCGGCAGCGGCACCTCGGAGGTCGAGAGCGCCGGCGCGCCGCCCGGGGTCGTCCCCCCTCCGGCCCCCGGCGCCGCGACCGCCGCGCGCAGGTCGTCGATATAGAGCCAGTCGTAGCCGCCCAGGCTGCGCAGCTCGAGCCGGGAAATGCCGCCGCCGACCGCCGCCTCCGCCTCCTCGTCGGTCAGCGCCACCGCCAGATGCCCGGCTTCGGCCCCGGTCCCGCCGCTGACCGGGCTGCGGTTTTCGTCGAAGCCCGCGATCACCGTCTCGCCGATCAGCTTGCCGTCGGCGTCATAGGCCAGCACCTGCCAGTCGGCGTTGGCCGCGCCCCAGACCGCGTCGATGGCGACCATCGGCACGTCGAAATCGATGACCAGCCCGTAGGGCCAGGCGAGGTCGAGGGTCGAGACCGCCATGCCGCTCGCCCCCCAGGCTCCGGCCCCGAGGTTCTCGAGCCCGATGGCCCCGCCGGTCCCGCCGGGCAGGGTCGGGTCGTAACCGGGCATCACCGCGCCCGGCGACATGGCGCTGAGGCTGGCGAAGCCCGCGTCGATCTTTCCGCCCGAAGCTTCGGCCGTCTCGAAGCCGGTGGATTTCCCGGCGGCGAAGCTCGCCTGCCAGCCGGCGTCGCCGGGGTCGATCAGCGCCAGCGCCGCCGCCGGCCGCGCCGTCGCGACCGCCGCCGTCAGCGCCAGGGTCAACGCCAGCAGGGCGCGGGCCCGCCCCTGCGGCCGGGACCCGGACGGCGTCGGGCGCGCGGCGGACAGGGGAGCGGCCGAGAGGCGGGCGGGGTGGAATTTCGGGACCATCGGGTCGCTCCAGGCGGGCGTGAAAGACATTTGACTCGCATTAGCGGCGTATCGCCGGCCCGGTCCAGTTCCCGATGAGGCGTTAAGTCTGATAGTCCCGATACGAGGCGAATTCTCGGTGAATATTATTGATTAACAGATGGTTGCGCGCATCGCCTCCCCGCCCGAAGCGGCGCCGAGGCCACGCGACGCGACCTCTCGGCGCCCCCGGGCCGCCTTGCGCTTGCGTCCGCCCCGCATGACGTAGTCTTGTCGAACGACCGATCCCGGCGGCGGCGCAACCGGCCCTCCCGCGCCGCCCCCATCCCGTCGAGGAGCGCGGCGCCATGACCCGACCCCACCTCCCAACCCATTCCCCGGCCGGCCTCCCCACCTCGGGCCTTCCCGCCTCGGGCCGCGCCTGATGGTCGCCCGCATCGTTCCCGTCGACCCGTTCGACCTGGTGGTGTTCGGCGCCACCGGCGACCTCGCCCGGCGCAAGCTGCTCCCGGCGCTCTACCACCGCATGCATGACGGCCAGGCGCCCGAAGACGCGCGGATCATCGGCGCCGCCCGCACCGACCTCGACGCGGACGGCTATCGGCGCATGGCCGACGCGGCGCTGGAGGAATTCGTCGATCCCGCCGACCTCGACGCCGCGAGCCGCCACGCCTTCCTCAAGGCCATCGACTACGTGCCGATCGACATCGGCGGCGACGCCGGCTGGAAGGAATTGGGGGAGGCGCTGCCCGATCCCTCCTCCCCCCGCCCCCGCGCCTTCTACCTCTCGCTCGCCCCCCGCTTCTTCGGCCCCGCCGCGACGCGGGTGAAATCCGAGGGGCTGGCGGGCCCGGAAGGCCGCATCGTCGTCGAAAAGCCCTTCGGCCAGGACCTCGCCTCGGCCAAGGCGCTGAACGCGGCGCTCGCCGGCGCCTTCGACGAGCATCACATCTACCGGATCGACCACTATCTCGGCAAAGAGACGGTGCAGAACCTGATGGCGCTTCGCTTCGCCAACGCTCTCTTCGAGCCGTTGTGGAACGCCCACCACATCGACCACGTCCAGATCACGGTGGCCGAGAAAGTCGGGGTGGAGGGCCGCGGCCCCTACTATGACGGCGTCGGCGCGATGCGCGACATGGTGCAGAACCACCTTCTGCAGCTGCTGTGCCTCATCGCGATGGAGCCGCCCGCCCATTTCGAGCCGGACGCGGTGCGCGACGAGAAGGTGAAGGTGCTCCGCGCCCTCGCGCCCATGACCGGCGGCGACAATGTGGTGCGCGGCCAATACGCGGCCAACGGGACCACCGCCTCCTACGCCGAGGACGCCCAGTCCCCCGCCAGCCGCACGGAAAGCTACGTGGCCCTGAAGGCCGAAGTCGCCAACTGGCGCTGGTCCGGCGTGCCCTTCTACCTGCGCACCGGCAAGCGCCTGCGCGGCCGGATGTCGGAGATCGCGGTGGCCTTCAAACCCGCCCCGCATTCCATTTTCCCCGGCGGCGGCAAGGTCGGCCAGAACGTGCTGGCGATCCGGCTGCAGCCGGACGAGGGCATCACCCTCGGCCTCACCATCAAGGATCCCGGCCCCGGCGGCCTGCGCCTCGCCCCGGCCGTGCTCGACATGACCTTCGCCGAGGCGATGCTCGACGACGACCGCCTGCGCATGCCCGACGCCTATGAGCGTCTGGTGATGGATGTGATCCGCGGCGACCAGACCCTGTTCATGCGCGGCGACGAATGCGAGGCGGCCTGGGCCTGGGTCGACCCGATCATCGCGGCCTGGGAGGAACGCGGAGATCGTCCCACCCCCTATGATCCGGGCGCATCCGGCCCAGATGACGCCCTGATGCTGCTGCATCGTGACGGCCGCAGATGGAGGGAGATCGCGCCATGACGCTCGCGCCGAAGATCATCGAATATCCCAGCCGCGAGGCGTTGGCCGAAGGGCTCGCCGACCTGCTGGCCGACCGCCTGCGCAGCCTGACCGATGGCGGCCGCGCCCGCATCGCCGTGCCCGGCGGGACCAGCCCGGGCGCGATGCTCGCCCGGCTCGGCGCGGCCGACCTGCCCTGGGACCGGGTGGCGGTGACGCTGACCGATGAACGCTGGGTTCCGACCTCCTCCGACCGCTCCAACCAGAAGATGATCGCCGGCACGCTCTTCGCCGGGGCGGCGGCGGCGGCGGCGTTCGTGCCGCTCTACGCCGGTTCGCGCGAACCCGACGACGCGCTGGGGCCGGTGGCGGCCTCGCTCAAGAGCATGCTGCTGCCGCTCGACATCGTGGTGCTGGGCATGGGGACGGACATGCACACCGCCTCCCTCTTCCCGGGCGCGGTCGGGCTCGCCGGCGCGCTGGTCGCCGACGCGCCCCCGGTGGCGGTGATCCGCGCGCCGGGCGCAGACGAACCCCGCGTGACCCTGACCGCCCCGGTGCTCGCCGGCGCGGGGGAGCGGCATATTCTGATCCTCGGCGCCGACAAGCGCGTCGCGCTCGACCGGGCGCTCGCCGCCGACGACCCGACCGAGGCCCCGATCCGCGTCGTGCTCGACGGCGCGACGGTCCATTACGCCGACTGAAACCCGCCCGCGGCGCCGCCACGGGATGAGACGGAGGCAAGGCTCATGCACCCCACGATCGACGCCGTGACCCAGCGGATCCAGGAACGCTCGGCCCCCCTGCGGCGCCCCTATCTCGACCGCGTCGCGCGGGCGGCGGCGGCGGGACCGGCGCGCGCCCATCTCACCTGCGGGAACATGGCCCATGTCGCCGCCGCCTCGGGGACCGACAAGGCCGCGGTCGCCGGCGAGCGGGGCGGCAATATCGGGATCGTCACCGCCTACAACGACATGCTCTCGGCCCATCAGCCGTTCGAACGCTTCCCCGCCATCCTCAAGGAGGCCGCCCGCGCCGCCGGGGGCACCGCGCAGGTGGCGGGCGGGGTGCCGGCGATGTGCGACGGGGTCACCCAAGGTCAGCCGGGGATGGAGCTGTCGCTGTTCTCACGCGACGTGATCGCGCTGTCGGCGGGGGTGGCGTTGAGCCACAACTGCTTCGATGCGGCCATCTTCCTCGGGGTCTGCGACAAGATCGTGCCGGGCCTGGTGATGGCCGCCGCCACCTTCGGCCATATCCCCGCGATCTTCGTGCCCGCCGGGCCGATGACCTCGGGCCTGCCCAATGACGAGAAATCCAAGGTCCGCCAGCAGTTCGCGTCGGGAGAAGTCGGGCGCGACACCCTGCTGCGGGCCGAGATGGCCTCCTATCACGGGCCGGGCACCTGCACCTTCTACGGCACAGCGAATACCAATCAGATGCTGATGGAGTTCATGGGCCTGCACCTGCCGGGCGCGAGCTTTGTGAACCCCTCCGACCCGCTGCGCGACGCCCTGACCCGGGCCGCTGCGAAACGGGCGCTGGAGATCACGGCCGCGGGCAATGAATTCACCCCCGCCGCCGAGGTCCTCGACGAAAAGGCGTTCGTGAACGGCATGGTCGGGCTGATGGCCACCGGCGGCTCCACCAACCTGCTGCTGCATCTGGTGGCGATGGCCCGCGCGGCCGGCGTCTCGATCGACTGGCACGACATGGCCGAGATCTCGGCCGCGACCCCGCTGATGGCGCGCGTCTACCCCAACGGTCTGGCCGACGTGAACCATTTTCATGCGGCCGGCGGGCTCCAATACATGATCCGGGAGCTGCTGGAGGCGGGCCTGCTGCACGAGGACGTCCGCACCGTCGCCGGCCCCGGCCTATCCCGCTACACACGCGAACCCAAACTGCGCGACGGCGAGGCGGTGTGGGAGGACGGCCCGGCGGAGAGCGGCGCGGAGGGCATTTTGCGCCCGCTTTCCAATCCGTTCCAGCCGACGGGGGGGCTGTCGGTGCTGGACGGCAATCTGGGCCGCGCGGTGATGAAGGTCTCGGCCGTGAAGCCCGAGCGGCGGGTGGTCGAGGCGCCCTGTCTGATTTTCCATGATCAGGAGAGCGTCCGGGAAGCGTTCCGCGCCGGCGCGCTCAACCGCGACGTGGTGGTGGTGGTCCGCTTCCAGGGGCCCAAGGCCAACGGCATGCCGGAACTGCACTCGCTGACCCCGCCGCTCGGCGTGGCGCTGGATCGCGGCCATGCGGTGGCATTGGTCACGGACGGGCGGATGTCGGGCGCCTCGGGCAAGGTGCCCTCCGCGATCCATGTCAGCCCCGAGGCGGCCGATGGCGGCCCGCTGGCCCGCCTGCGCGACGGCGACGTGGTGCGGGTGGATGCCGAGGCCGGCACGCTGGAGGCACTGGTCGACGCCGCCGAATTCGCCGCCCGGATGCCGGTCGCCCCCGACCTGTCGGGCAACGCCCACGGCATCGGCCGCGAGCTCTTCGCCGCCTTCCGCGAGGTGGTCGGCCGGGCCGAGACCGGCGCGGCGGTGGTGGTCTGAGCGTGACCGGCGCCGCTCGCGTCCCCCGCCTGGCGCCGAACGGGCCCGGGCGGCGCGGGCGCACCGCCAAGGCTCTCGTGACGGTCGTCGCGCCGCGCCCGTCCCCGCCGCCGGCGCGCCGTCCCGAGCGCCGCGCGCCCTCCGCCCGCGGGAGCGGCGCGACGACCGTGGCGAGAGCCGCAAGGTCCAGCCCGCGCCGCGCGTCACCGTCGGTCCAAGCAGGACCCGAAGCCTCCGCCGTCCGCGCCTCGGCCGCGACGGATCGCAAGCCTCCCTCCGCGCGATACGCGCAGCGCTGCGGTTTCGCATGCGAAACCTCCCGCCCATCCCAAGCCTGATCCCGGAGCCCGCCATGCACGCCCCCCTCGCCGTCGCCGAACTCTGCGCCCTCGCCCCGGTGATCCCGGTGCTGGTGATCGACGACCTCGCCTCCGCCGCGCCGCTCGCCCGGGCGCTGTCCGACAACGGGCTGCGCGCGCTGGAGATCACCATGCGCACGCCGGTCGCGCTCGACGCCATGCGGGCCATGGCCGATGCGGCGCCAGACGCCGTGGTCGGCGCGGGCACCCTGCGCACCGCGGCCGACGTGAAGGCCGCCGTCGCCGCAGGCGCGCGCTTCGGCGTCTCGCCCGGACTGACCCGGGCGGTGGCGGAGGCTGCGGCGGAGGCGGGGCTCCCCCTGCTCCCCGGCGTCGCCACCCCCACCGAGGCGATGGAGGCCGCCGACCGCGGCTTCGAATACCTGAAATTCTTCCCCGCCGCCGCCAATGGCGGGCCCTCGGCGCTCGCCGCCTGGGCCTCGCCGCTGGCCGGGCTGAAATTCTGTCCGACCGGCGGGGTCACCCCGCAGACGGCGCCGGAATGGCTGCGGCTCCCCAACGTGGTCTGCGTCGGCGGTTCTTGGATGGCGCCGGCGAAGATGGTCGCCTCGGGCGCGTGGGAGGAGATCGGGACCATGGCCCGCGCCGCGGCCACCCTGCGGAACTGACCCTTCAGCGCGCCGCCCATTTCGGGGCGGTGGCCCGGAATCGGGCTCTGCGCCGGCGTGGGCGCGCGCGCCCCATCCAGCCGCGGGGGCCGTCGGTCTCGACCATCGCCGCGGCGACGTCCCCCGGCGCCACGCCCCGCCCAGCTCCCCCCTCCCGCGCCCGGCGCACCAGCGCCAGCAGCGCGCCATAGACCGCCTGATACCCGGTGAGAACATCGCAGACCGCGGCGGGGGCGAGCGCCGGCGGCGTAGCAGGAAGCCGACACCGCCACGATCCCGGGGCGGAGCGCGGCCAGCCCCTCCGGCCCCCATCCGCGCGGGGCGAACCGCCCGGGCCGGTAGCCCTGGCTGACCGCCTCCGCGCCGCGGATGAGGTCGCGCAGGCGGGCCGCATCCTCCGCCCGGTCGAGGTCGAGGAAGGCGGAGCGCTTGCCACGCGAGGTCTCGCGGACATGCTCCTCGATCTGGGGGAGGCGCTCGGCCGCGATCGGCAGCACGTCGGCAGCACGTCGGCGACGAGGTCGGCGAGGGTGCTTGCGGCGACGGGGTCGGCGAGGATTCTCGTGAGGTCCAGCACGCGGAGGCCGGAGCGCCGGCGGTGGCCGTGGGGCGCAGGCTCGGGCGGGGCGCCGCCGATGCGGGTCAGGCGGATCACGGGTTGTGCGCAAAGCGCCGTTCCCTGCGGATGCGCGCGCCGTTCGGCGGCCGTGCGGACCATCGCCCCGCAGGCCTGCGCCTCGGCGATGGCCTCTTTTAGCGCGGGCGACGGCCATCGCGGCGGGCTCGGTCGGGCATAGCAACACCGAAAGCACCCGGTCGCGCAGATGCGGGCGGTTGAGATGGGGGAGGAAACGCCGCCCGTCGGCGGTGCGAAAGGGCAGGATGCGGCACGGATCGCCAGCCACCCCGGCGCGCCCCGACCCGGCGGGGTGGGCGGGCGGGAGCCGGGCCGCGGGCCCGCCGCGCGGGGAACCCGCGCCCGCCGTTCGGCCGGAACATCCCGGGCGCCCGCGAGGGGCGCCCGGGGCGAAAGCTCAGCTCAGCGCGCCGGCGGCGTCGAGCGCGGCGATCCGGTCGGCGTCGTAGCCCAGGATCTCCGACAGAACCATGTCGCGGTCCCGCCCGAAGGTGGGGGCCGGCCGGGCGACGCGGGCGGGAGTGTCCGAGAGGTCCATCTTGCAGCGCTCGACGATCACCTCGTAGCCCTCGTTGGGCACCTTCTGGAAATGCCCCTGCTCGGCGATCTGCGGATCGCGGCCCAGATCGGCCGCGGTCGCCACCACATAGGCGGGCACGCCCACCGCCTGCAGCGCGGCCTCGGCGTCCTCGGGCGAGCGCGCCTCGGTCCAGGCGGCGACCAGCGCCTCCAGCTTGTCCTCGGCCGCCTTGCGGGCGTCGAGCGTCGCGTAGGCGGGGTCGCCCGCCAGCGCCTCGCCGCCGATCACGCCGGCCAGCGCCCGCCATTCGGCATCGGTCCGCGCGGCGATGGCGACGAAGCGCGGGTCGGCGCCTTCCGGCGCGAGGCTCGGGAACACGCCATGCGGGGCCATCTGCGGGTCGCGATTGGCCTCGGCCTTCGCCACCCGCCCGGTCGCCGCGTAATCGGCGATGGCGGGGGCCAGCATCTGCATCCCGGCCTCGGCCTGGGCGATGTCGAGCCAGCAGCCCTCGCCGGACCGCCGCCGCCAGTCGAGCGCGGACAGCAGCGCCGCGAGCCCGAAGCGGGGCCCGACATAATCGGTGTAAGGCCCGTAAGGCCCGATCGGCAGCCCGTCCTGCGGTCCGACCAGCCCCTGATAGCCCGCCATTGCCGCGCCGATATTGCCGAACCCAGCCAAGGCCATCCACGGCCCCGACTGCCCCATCAGGGAGGTCGAGAGCATGATCAGCCGGGGATTGAGCTCCTTCAGCTTGTCGTAGCCCAGACCCCAGCGCTTCATCTGGCCGGGCGCGAAGCTTTCGACCACCACGTCGGCCCATTCGACCAGGTCGCGCACCACGTCGCGCCCGTCCTCCTGCGCCAGATCCAGCGTCAGGCCGAATTTGGAGGCGTTGCAGTTGCCGAAGAGCGACGAGCGCTGCGGGTCCGACACGCCGCCGTAGAACGGGCCCATGTTGCGCGCGGTCTCGATGCGCTTCGAGCTTTCGACCCGGATCACGGTGGCGCCGAAATCGGCGAGGTTGCGGCCGATCATCGGGCCGGCGACCACCCAGGCGAGGTCCAGCACCTTGAGGCCCTGCAGCGGGCCGTTCGGCCCGCCGAAGGGGGCGTCGTCGACGGCGCCGGCGGGGGTGTGCGCGGGGGCGTTCATCGGGCGGCTCCTTCCATGACGGGCGTGAGGGCGGCGGCGCCGAGCCATTCGGTCAGCACCGCGTCTGCGTCGGCGTTGATCGCCGGCGCGCCGATCCCGCGCATGAAGCCGGGGGCGGAGGTCATGGCGAACGGCCCGGGCAGCGTCACCGGCGCCCCGTCGGAGCCCGGGACCACGTCGAAGAAGTTGCGCGCCGCCTCATGCGGGCTTTCGACCAGATCCTTGACGGTGGAGACGGGGGCGAGCAGCAGCTTGCGCTTGATCGCCTCCTGCACCGCCTCTTCGTGGCTGAGCGTCAGCAGGAAGCGGCCCACCTCTTCGCGCACCCGTTCCATGTCGTCGTCGTCGATCTCGTCGGCCATGATGCGCAGGTGGATCGAGCCCCAGTCCCAGTCGTGGAACTCGGGGCTGAGCACGCCGCGGTCGATCATCAGCTTCATGAAATTGTTGGTGAAGCGCCCGGTCGCCGGCCCGATGGCGAGGTGGATCTCCAGCAGCCCGTCCTTCGACGGCCATTTGGAGCGCTGCGTGCGCGCGCCGGAGCCCGAGAGGTCGAGCGGCTTCTTGGTGCCGGTGTAGCGGGGGCGCAGCGTGAAGTCCGGCTGGCCGACCACATCGGCAAGCGAACCCGAGAGCGTCGACTGCGTGGCCGAGCGCTGGGCGGAGGTGGTGACCAGCTGGCCCTTGCCCGAGACCAGCCGCGCGAAATGCGCCACCAGCCCGCCGCCGACGGCGTCGGCCGAGGCGTGGGTCCAGGCCTGCGGGACCGAGATGCGGGTCGGCGTGCCGCCCATCATCGCGGTCGGGGCGAGCGGTCCGCCCGACGCCCACAGCACCAGGTCGGATTCGGCGTAATCGGCCTTGGGCCCGGTCATGCCGTAGGGCGTGGCGATCATGTGGATCACGGCCGGATTGGCGGCGGCGATTTCCGCAGGCGTCAGGCGCGAGGGCTCGTTCGGCCCGCGGCTTTCGAATACGAAATCGGCCTTGGCGACGAGCGCCAGCAGGGTCTCGCGGTCGCCGGGATCGTTGGGATCGAGCGCCACGCTGCGCTTGCCGGCCGCGTAGGATTCCCAGTGCATCGAGCGTCCGCGGTCGTCGAAGGGGCCGACCTTGCGGCCGTTCGACCCCTCCGGCGGCTCGATCTGGACCACATCGGCGCCGAGCTGGGCGAACATGCGCCCCGCGATCAGGCCGCGATGATCCGAAAGATCGAGCACGCGGTAGGGCGAGAGGAAGCCGGTCCGCGCCGGGGCTTCATCCGTCATGTGTCCATCCCGTATCGGCGGTTGGTTGTGGGCGATGCCGGGTCCGGTCCGCCTCCGGAGCCCGCGCGTCCGGCATCGGGCGCCGGCTGGTCTGGGGCGCGACAATGCCATGACCCGGCGGCCGTCACCAGTATGGAAGCCATAGCAACCTCGCGGCAAGGAGCCCTCGTCGGTTTCGACGAGGGCGCCGGGTTTCGCGCCGCGTCCCCCTGTCCGTCGGGCGATCAGTCGAGCCGGTAGACCCGGCGGGCGGTGTCGCGGAACAGCATCGCCTTGTCGTCGGCCGACGCGCCGGCGGCCAGCCGCTTCAGCGCGTTCCACAGCACCGGATAGGCGCAGGTCACGCCGTCCACCGGATAATTGCTCTCGAACATGCCGCGGCCGGGGCCGAAGGCTTCGATGCAGGTCTCGATATAGGGCCGCCACGCCTCGGCCAGCTCGGCGGAGCCGGCGGGGGTGTCGCGCTGCTCGAACCCGAAACCCGCGGTGTGCATGGCGAGCCCGCCGAGCTTCACGTTCACGTTGGGACAGGCGGCGAGGGCCTGGATCGACGCCTTCCAGCCGGGGAACAATTCCTCGCGGCGGCCTTCATAGGCGCCGATGCCCAGCACGCCGCCGACATGGTCGAGGATGATCGTGGTGTCGGGGAAGGCGCGGGCGAGGTCGGTGAGCTCGGGGATCTGGTGGAAGTAGATCCACGAATCGAAGCTGAGCCCGAGCCGGCCGAGATGCGCGAAACCCTTGCGGAAATCGGGGTCGGCGAGCAGACCGCGGGGCGGGATCTTGGAAGAGGTGCGCAGGCCGCTCGGGTCCCAGACCGCGGAATGACGGATGCCGCGGAACCGGCCGCCGCCCTCGGCGAGCTGCGCCTCGAGCAGTTCGGCGATGGCGTCGCCATGGGTCAGGTCGGCATGGCCGACGATGCCGGCGCACAGGCGCGGGCCGCCTGCTTCGTCCGCCGCCTCGCCGACGCCGCGGGCGAATCGGACCTCGCCGAGCGGGCGCATCATCTCGGGCCCGTCGGTCAGGTAGGCTTCGCGGCAGTCGACATAGACGGTCTGCTCGATGTTGTGGCCGGTGGCGATGTCGGCTTCCAGATCCTGGGCGAGATAGGCGTGGCGCGGCGGACCCCAGAGGTGATGATGCGGGTCGACGATGGGCAGATCCGGCTCGATGATCTCTTCCGTCAGCTTCGCCTGCCAGGCGCGGTCCACCGGCGGCAGGGTCACGGCGGCGGGAACGGCTGGGCTCTGCGCTGCGCTGGCGTCGGTCATGTCTCGGGTCTCCTCCCACCGCCGGTCTTGGCGCCGGCGGGGGCGAGGGTTCACGATTCCCCGCCCGAGGTCACGCGCCATTTGCGGGACCGCGCGGCGCGCCCGCCGCGGCGGATCGCGCAAAGCGCTGCGGCGCATCGGAAAATCCCTCACCCAAAAACCCTCCGATCGCCTGACGCATGTCAGCGAATTTCGACACGCAGAAATATATTTCGCAGATCCTCGAATCCCGCTACCCTGCCCGTGTTCCGCAGGGAGGAACGCCCCCGTCGCAGGCGCAGCAGCCGCGCGGGCAGTCCAAAGCATCCAGAGGGAGCCGCCCCCCGTGAGCCTGCCGCCCATTCTCCAGCGCACCCGCATCCCCGTGATGGCGTCGCCGCTGTTCATCGTCTCCGGCCCCGAGCTGGTCATCGCCCAGTGCAAGGCCGGCGTCATCGGCTCCTTCCCCGCGCTCAACGCGCGCGAGAAGGAAGGCGAGCCCAACATGCTCGACATCTGGCTGACCCGGATCAACGAGGAGCTCGACCGCCACAACCAGGCCAATCCGGACGCGCCTGCCGCGCCCTTCGCGGTCAACCAGATCGTGCACAAGTCCAACGTGCGGCTGGATCGCGACGTGGAGATGTGCGTGAAGCACAAGGTCCCGGTGTGGATCACTTCGCTGGGCGCGCGGACCGAGGTCTATGACGCGGCCCATTCCGTCGGCGGCGTCGTGGTCCATGACGTGATCAACAACCGCTTCGCCAAGAAGGCCATCGAGAAGGGGGCCGACGGCCTCGTCGCGGTCGCCGCCGGCGCCGGCGGCCATGCCGGCGCCCAGTCGCCGCTGGCCCTGATCCGCGAGATCCGCGAGTGGTTCGACGGCCCCCTGCTGCTGTCGGGCGCGATCACCAAGGGCGACTCGGTGCTGGCCGCGCAGGCGATGGGCGCCGACATGGGCTATGTCGGCACCGCCTTCATCGCGACCCATGAGGCGAACGCGGTGCCGGGCTACAAGGAGATGATCACGCAGCACGAGGCGTCGGACATCATCTACACCAACCTCTTCACCGGGGTGCATGGCAACTACCTGCGCCCCTCGGTGGTGGCGGCGGGGATGGATCCGGACAATCTGGAGACCTCGGACCCCTCGAAGATGAACTTCTCCCTGAACGCCGAGGGCGAGCGCCCCAAGCCGAAGAAGTGGAAGGACATCTGGGGCGCGGGCCAGGGCATCGGGCCGATCGACAAGGTGGTCTCGACCGCCGAGCTGGTCGCCCGGCTGGAGCGCGAGTATTTCGCGGCCATCGCCCGGCTCAACAGCATGGTTCCGACCCAGAACCACGGCTATGAGCGCCTGCTCAAGGCCTCGGACGCCGCGGCGGGCTGAGATGCCGGCGCCGCGCCCTGACCGGGGCGCGGCGCAACCATCCCGAGGGGCCTCCGGTGAGAAAACGCAGCGCCATGCCCGAGCTCGCGGCGGATCCCGCCGTCGGCGCCAAGTCCTTCGAGGGCGACCGGCAGTTCGTGTCGGCCCTGCATCGGGGGCTGGAGGTGCTGCGCTGTTTTCAGCCCGGCGACGACGGATTGGGCAATCTGGAGCTGTCGCAGCGCTCCGGCCTCGGGCCGTCCACCGTATCCCGCATCACCTACACGCTGACCCGGCTAGGCTACCTGCGCTATGACGCGGGCACCGGGCGCTATCGGCTGGGGGTGGCGGTGCTGGGGCTGGGCTACGCCTGCCTCGCCGGCTTCCGGATCCGGGAGACGGCGCAGGCGCACATGCAGGAGATGGCCGAGGCGGTCGGCGGCGGCGTGCTGGTGGCGCTGTCGGCGCGCGACAACCTGCGGATGGTCTATCTCGCCTGCGCGAGGTCGTCGGCGGGGGTGATGAGCCTGCAGCTCGACGTCGGCTCGCGCCTGTCGCTGGGGCGGTCCGCGGCGGGGCGCGCCTATCTCTCGGCCGCCGCGACCGAGGAGCGCGAGCGCCTGATCGTGGAGCTGGAGGCGCGGGCCGATCCCGCGATCTGGCCGGCGACGCTGACCGGGATCCGGGACTCGGTGCGCTCGGTGCATGAGCGGGGCTTCTGCATGTCGCTGGGCAACTGGCGCGCGCAGGTCAACACGGCGGGCGTGCCGCTGCGGCTGGCGCATGACGACACGCTCTACACGCTGACCTGCGGCGGCGCGGCCTACACCCTGCCCCGGCTGAAGCTGGAGAAGGAGGTCGGGCCGATGCTCCTCGACCTCGCCGCCCGGATCTCGCGCCACTAGGCGCGCGTTCAGCGCCCGAGCGTGACGGTCAGGATCAGGCCGAAGACGATGGGCGTGCCGATCAGCGCCAGCATGGCGACGCCCTGCAGGCCGAAGAGCACGCCGGCGAGGATCCACAGCATCACCAGATTGCCCGCGAACCAGAGCGGCGCGTCCTCGTCGCCCTCCATCGCGTCGCGGATCATCCAGCCGATGAGCGGGACGCGGTAGACGAGGTTCAGCAGCATGGTCGGACTCCGGGTTGATGGTTCCGGCAGGATATGGGGTCGGGTTCGGCGAAGGTCAGCCACCCGCGGCGGCGCGACGCGGGGGCGCGGGCGTGCGGGCGGGGGCGGGGAGACGGTCGGCCCCGCGCCCCGCCGCCGCGCCGCGCGGGCGGAACCGGGCCGCGGGCGCGACCTCGACGCGCGGCTTCCCCCCGACGAAAAGGGGCGCGACGGTTGCCCGCCGCGCCCCTTCGTTCCCAAATCCCCGGAAGGGATCAGGCGGCCATGCCGCCCACCGCGTCGAGCTGCGCCAGGTGATGATCGGTGTCGCCCAGCGTGCGGTCGATGATCGACAAACGCTTGAAGTAGTGGCCGATGGCATACTCCATGGTCATGCCGACGCCGCCATGCAGCTGGATCGCCTTCTCGCCCAGCCGCTTGGCCGACCGCCCGATCTGCACCTTCGCCGCCGACACCGCCCGCGACCGCTCCACCGGATCGGCATCGCGCGAGGCCATGGCCGCGTACATCATCATCGAGCGCGCCAGCTCCAACTCCACGAACATCTCGGAGGCCTGGAACTGCAGGCCCTGGAACGAGCCGATGGCCCGCCCGAACTGCTCGCGCTGCTTGATGTACTCGACCGTCAGGTCCAGCGATTTGCCGAGCGCGCCGGCGGCCTCGGCGCAGAGCGCCGCGATCGCCTCGTCCGACGCCTGGCGGATCGCCGCCATGGAATCGGGCGTGTCGCCCAGCAGCTCCGCGGTCACGCCCGAAAGCGTCACCTCGGCCGCGCGCAGCCCGTCCTGGGTCGGGTAGTCGCGCAGCGTCACGCCGTCCGCCTTCGGCTCGACCAGGAACAGGCCCACGCCGGCCTCGTCCGTGGTCCCGCCCGAGACGCGGGCCGACACGATCAGCTTGTCGGCCACGCCGCCATACATCACCAGGGTTTTGGCGCCATCCAGCGTCCAGCCCTCGCCCGACTTCGCCGCCTTGGTCTCGACATAGGCGAGATCATAGCGGGCCTTCGGCTCGGCATGGGCGAAGGCCAGCTTGCAGGCCCCGCCGATGATCTCCTCGGCGAGCGCCGAGCGCTGCGCCGCGGTCGCCGTGGTGCGCAGGAGCGAGCCGCCGATGACCACGGTGGACAGATAGGGCTCCAGCGCCAGCGCCTTGCCCATCTCCTCCATCACGATCATCAGGTCGACCGGCCCGCCGCCGATGCCGCCGTCCTCTTCGGCGAAGGGCACGGCGAGCAGGCCCTGCTCGGCATAGCCCGCCCAGATCTCCTCGGAGAAGCCGGCCGGCTCCGCCATGTATTTCTTGCGGTTCTCGAAGGCGTAGCGGTCGCCCATGAAGCGGCCGACCATGTCCTTGAGCAGCTGCTGCTCTTCGCTCAGTTCGAAATCCATGCGGCCCTCACAGTCCCAGAATGGCTTTGGCGATGATGCCCTTCTGAACTTCAGAAGAACCGCCGTAGATGCTGACCTTGCGGTAGTTGAAGTAGCCCGGCGCGATGGCGTCGGCCCAGTCCGGCCCCACCGACGGCTCGTTCGAGCCTTCGCCGCCCATCGAGCGGGGGATCGCATAGGGCCCCACCACGTCCATCAGCAGATGGGTGATCGACTGCTGGATCTCGGAGCCCTTGAGCTTCAGCACCGAGGACGCCGGATGGGGCTTCTTGCCGCCGCGCACCGCGATGTCGGAGAGCACGCGCAGCTGGGTCATCTCCAGCGCCTTCAGCTCGACCTCCGTCTCCCACACCTTGGCGCGGAAGCGGGGGTCGTCCATCAGCGAACCTTCGCCCTGGGGCACCGAAGCCGCCAGTTCCTTGACCCGGCGGAGCTTCGCCTTGGAGGCGCCGACGCGGGCGATGCCGATGCGCTCGTTGCCCAGCAGGAACTTGGCGTAGTCCCAGCCCTTGTTCTCCTCGCCCACCAGGTTCTCCACCGGGACGCGGACGTCATCGAAGAACACTTCGTTGACCTCGACCCCGCCGTCGATCGTCTGGATCGGGCGCACGGTGATGCCGGGGGTCTTCATGTCGATCAGCAGATAGGAGATGCCCATCTGCTTCTTGGGCGCGTCGGGGTCGGTGCGCACCAGGCAGAAGATCCAGTCGGCATGCTGGGCGAAGGTGGTCCAGGTCTTCTGACCGTTGACCACGTATTCGTCGCCGTCGCGGATCGCCTTGGTCTTCAGCGAAGCGAGGTCGGAGCCGGCGCCCGGCTCCGAAAAGCCCTGACACCACCAGACGGAGCAATCCAGAATGGAGGGCAGGAACTTCTTCTTCTGTTCGTCGTTGCCGAAGGTGTAGATCACCGGCCCGACCATCGAGATGTTGAAGCCCTGCGGGTCGGGCGCGTGACCCATCTGGATCTCTTCGGTGAAGATATACTGCTGGATCGCGTTCCAGCCCGGGCCGCCGTATTCCTTGGGCCAGCGCGGCGCGCTCCAGCCCTTGTCGGCCAGGATCTTCATCCAGTCGACCATGTCCTGCTTGGACGTGCCGCGACCCTCTTTCATCCGGGTGCGGGTGGCTTCCGGCAGATTTTCGCGGATGAAGGTCCGGACTTCGTCGCGGAAGGCCTTCTCCTCGGCGGTGAATTCAAGATCCACGGCGTGTCTCTCCCTGATCAGGCCGGCGAGGCTCAGGCCTCGTCCAGCGCTTTGAGAACCTGGTCCCGCAACATCTTGCGGGAATACTTTCCGACCGGCGTGCGCGGCAGCGCGGTCACGAATTCGAGGCCCATCGGCATCTCGTGCCGGCCGAGCCGCGTGTCGAGGAAGGCGCGCAGGGTTGCGAGGTCGAATTCCTCGACCCCCGGCCGCAGCACCACATAGGCGCGCGCGCTTTCGCCCCGATATTCGTCGGGGATCCCGATGACCATGACCTCGGCCACGTCGGGATGCTCATGGATCGCCTGCTCGATCGCCTGAGGGTATACGTTGTAGCCCCCCGAAAGGATCAGATCCTTCTTGCGGTCGACGAGATGGAGGAACCCGTCCGCATCGAAATGCCCGATGTCGCCGGTGAGGAACCAGCCGTCGACGAAGCTGACCGCGGTCTCCTCGGGGTTGGCGTGGTATTCGGCGAGCACGGCGGGGGACTTGATGCGCATCTCGCCGTTTTCGCCGACGCCGAGCACCCGGGTCGGGTCGTCGACCGACACCACCTCGATCCGCACGCCCGGCAGCGGGATGCCGATGGAGGCGCGCTTTTCGAAGGCCTGGGCGGCGGGGATCGAGGTGCCGGCGGCCCCGGTCTCGGTCATCCCCCAGCCGCCGCGCATGTCGAGCCCGGTCAGCGCCTTGATCTTGCGCGCGATCTCCACCGGCATCGGCGCGCCGCCCGAGGCGATGGAGCGGAGCGAGGAGAGGTCCCGCGTCTCGATCCCCGGCATGTTGGCGATGGCGATCCACATGGTCGGCACGCCGCCGGTGGAGACGACGCGCTTGCGCTCGATGTCGTCGACCACCCGGTTCACGTCGAAACGCTGGTGCAGGACGATGGTGGACCCGGTCTTCAGGCGGGTCATCAGGATCGAGGTCAGACCCATGATGTGGAAGAAGGGCGAGACGACCAGCGAGGCCGCGCCCTCCAGCCGCTCCGGGTCGTTGAGCCAGGAATATTCGTAGATCTGCACGGCGGCGGCGAGATTGCCGTGGCTGAGCACCGCGGCTTTCGGCAGGCCGGTGGTGCCGCCGGTGTATTGCAGCAGCGCCCGGTCGCCCGGCTCGGCGGGGTGGACGACGAGCGTGTCATCCGCGCCCGCGACCAGATCCGCGAAGGACGTGATGCGGGGATCGTCGGGGATCGCCCCGCCGGGGCCGCCATGGACCGCGTCGTCGCAGAGCACGGCTTCCGACAGCGCGCCGGTGTCGAGCAGCTCGACCACCCGCGCCCCGAAGGGGGCCATGCTGAGCGACACCACCATGCGGGCGCCGCTGTCGCGGACCTTGTGCTCCAGCTCCCGCACCGCATCGAGGGGCGAAAGATGGGTCGCCGTCGCCCCGGTCAGCAGCACCGAATAGAAGAAGATCGGGTGGAAAAGCGTGTTGGGCAGGTAGAGCGCCACCACCGCCCCCGGCC
Organism: Albimonas sp.; assembly: GCF_055129145.1. Classification (NCBI taxonomy): domain Bacteria; kingdom Pseudomonadati; phylum Pseudomonadota; class Alphaproteobacteria; order Rhodobacterales; family Paracoccaceae; genus Albimonas; species Albimonas sp. The sequence goes on from NZ_JBSRTQ010000047.1 coordinate 21,209, forward strand.
CGATCCCCCGGGCCCGCAAGGCGTTGGAGAGCCGCGCGCATGCCCCGCGGAAATCCGCGTAGGTCAGCACATGGTCGTTGTAGTCGAACGCCGGGCGCGTCGCGAAGGCCTCGGTGAACGCCTCGAACTGGCGGTTCACCGTGGTCGCCTCGGGGGTGAAATTCGCATCCACCCCCTCGGCGTACCAGCGGGCCCAGGCGGGCGCGTCGTCCGGCATGTCGCGGCTCCCCATTCCCTGCTTCGGCCTCCTTCAGGCGGCCTTGGCGGCGGCGAAGGAGCTTTTCTCCGCCGCGAGCTTGCGCATCAGGGCGCAGGGCCGGAGCGCCTCGTTGCCGGTGACCTCGGCGTAGTGGTCGAGGCGTTCGCATATCACGTCGGCGCCCACCTGGTCGGCGTAATACATCGGGCCGCCCTGGCCGATGGGGAAGCCGTAGCCGTAGAGGTAGATCACGTCGATGTCGGAGGCGCGGAGCGCGATGCCCTCCTCCAGCGTCTTGGCGCCTTCGTTGATCATCGGGAACATCAGACGCTCGAAGATCTCGCGTTCGTCGAACTCGCGGCGCTTCACGCCCTGCTCCTTGGCGACCTTGGCGATCAGCTGGTCGATCTCGGGGTCCGGGATCGGGCGGCGGGAGCCCTCTTCGTAGAGATACCAGCCCTTGCCGGTCTTCTGGCCGTAGCGGCCCATCTCGCAGATCGCGTCGGCGACGGGGGCCTTCTTGCCGGTCTCCTGGCGGATGCGCCAGCCGACGTCGAGGCCGGCCATGTCGGACATCGCGAGCGGGCCCATGGCCATGCCGAACTTGGTCAGCGCGGAGTCGATCTGGGACGGCGAGGCGCCTTCCAGCAGCATCGGCTCGATCTGGGCGCCGCGGGCGTGGAGCATGCGGTTGCCGACGAAGCCGTAGCAGACGCCGACGACGGCGGGGATCTTGCCGCCCTTCTTGCCGATCTCCATCGCGGTTTTCAGCACGTCCGGGGCGGTCTTCGCGCCGCGCACGATCTCCAGCAGTTTCATCACGTTGGCGGGGGAGAAGAAATGCATCCCCAGCACGTCCTCGGGGCGCGAGGTGACGGCCGCGATCTCGTCCACGTCGAGGGTCGAGGTGTTGGACGCGAGGATGCAGCCCGGCTTGCACTGGGCGTCGAGGGCTTTGAAGATCTTCTTCTTGAGGTCCATGTTCTCGAACACCGCCTCGATCACCATGTCGGCGTCGGCGACGGAGGCGAAGTCGGAGGACGCGGTGATGTTCGCCAGCGCCGCATCCACCTGCGCTTCGGTCAGGCCGCCGCGGGCCTGGGTGTTGCGATAGTTCTTCTCGATGATCGCCATGCCGCGGGCCAGCGCCTCGGGGTTGAGGTCGATCATGGTCACCGGGATGCCGGCCGAGGCGAAGGACATGGTGATGCCGCCGCCCATGGTGCCGGCGCCGAGCACGGCCATCTTCTTCACCTCACGCGCTTTCACGTCCCTGGTGACGCCGGGGACCTTGTTGGCCTCCCGCTCGGCGAAGAAGGCGTGACGCTGGGCCTTGGATTCGGGGCCGTCGCGCAGTTCGGCGAAGAGCGCGCGCTCCTGCGCCGTGCCATCGGCGAAGGACATGGTGATGGCGTTGCGCACGGTCTGGGCGCAGGTCGCGGGGGCCTTGAGGCCCTTGGAGCGCGACAGGAGGCGGCCGGCCTCCGCCTCGAACGCCTTCATGTCGGTCTCGGGCGTCTGCATCTGCGAAATGCGCGGCAGCGCGCCGCCCTCGGCCGCCTTGGCGGCGGCGAAGGCGACGGCTTCGGCCACCAGATCGCCGTCGACGATCTTGTCGATGATGCCCAGTTCCAGCGCCTTCGGGGCGGGGATCTGGTCGCCGGTGACGATGGGGGCGAGGGCCGCCACGGCGCCGATCAGGCGCGGCAGGCGCTGGGTGCCGCCGGCGCCCGGCAGCAGTCCGAGCTTGACCTCAGGCAGACCGACCCGGGCGGAGGGAACCGCGACCCGGAAATGGCAGCCGAGCGCCAGTTCCAGACCGCCGCCGAGCGCGGTGCCGTGGATCGCGGCGACCACGGGCTTGTCGCAGGCCTCGATCAGTTCGATCACCGGGACGAGGCCGGGTTCCTGGGCGGGCTTGCCGAATTCGGTGATGTCGGCGCCGGCGTGGAAGGTGCGGCCCTTGCAGGCGATGACGATGGCGTCGACATTGGGGTCCTTGGCGGCGGCGGAGACGTTGTCCCACAGCCCCTTGCGGACCGCATGGCCCAGCGCGTTGACCGGCTGGTTGTCGGATTCCACGACCGCGACGCGGCCCTCCATGCGCATGGAGACTTTCTGATCGGACACGAGCTTTCCTCCCCGGATCGGCTCTCCCGCCTGCTATTTCTGCAGTGCGGAAATATATTTTGCAATTTGACGCCGAGGCTAAGAAGTGCTGAATTCCAAGTCAACACGAAACGCGACGGACCGCGGCGCGGGGAAACCTGCGTCCGGGCCGAATGCGACGTCGCCGCCGAACGGCGCGCGAAGGAAAGAACGGGAGGATTTTCAGGACGATGATCGACAAGCGTTGCGAGGACGCGCGCGCCGGCCTGACGGAAGTCAGGGATGGCGACGCGGCGAGGATCTCGGGTCTCGGCGACTCGGGATGGCCGACCCTCCTGATGAAGGCGCTGATCGACCACGCGGCCCCCTTCCCCGGCGACCGGGCCGCTTCATGAGCGGGGACGCGCGCGACCTTGACGTCGAGACCTATCCGCTGATGCGGGTGCTCGGCTATCGCATCGCGGAGTGGTCGGCGGGCTACGCGCGGGTGGAGATGCCGATCGACCCGGAGATCCACGTCAACCGCCACGGCATCCCGCATGGCGGCAACTACGCCACGATGCTCGACACCGCCTGCGCCTATGCAGGGACCTGGCGGCCGGAGGGGGAACCTCCGGTCTTCGCGATGACCCTGTCGCTGAACCTCAGCTTCGTCGGCCTGCCCCGCGGCAAGCTGCTGATCGCCGAGGGGCGCAACACCGGGGGCGGGCGCAACACCTTCTTCGCCGCCGGAGAGCTGCGCGACGAGCTGGGCACGCTGGTCGCCACCGCCGCCGCCGTGCTGCGCCTGCGGGTGGCGGGGGGCGATCCGACCAAGAAGAAGGCGGACGCATGAGCCTCGACGACCCGCTCCGCCAGCCGATCCCCGCGGGCCCCCTGGCGCGCGAGGGGTTTCAGGACCGCATGGGCCTCAAGCTCACCCATCGTTCTCCCACCGCGATCTGGGGCGAATTGCAGGTGAGCGCGGAGCATCTCAACCGCTCCGGCATCGTGCATGGCGGGGTCTATTGCACGATCCTCGACGCCTGCATGACCGGCGCGGGGCTCTATTGCCCGCATCCGGGGCGGGTGCGCCGGGCGGTGACGCTGTCGCTGACGGTGAAGTTCACCGGCAAGGTGCGCACCGGCCTGATCCTTGTGGAGGCGCGCACCGTCGCGTCCGGCCGGCGCATCTACACCTCGGTGGCCGAGGCGCTGTCGGAGGACGGCGACGTGCTGGCCCATGGCATCGGCAGTTTCCAATACATGCGCGGGTCGGAAGACCCGATGGGCGAGCCGCTGGAAACCGCGCTCGCCGCCCGGGCGGAGGCCGACGCCGAAGTCGCCGCCGCCGCCGGGAAAGCCTGACCCACAACGATAAACGGAGGAGACGCCAAGTGTTCGACATCAAGGGCAAGGTCGCCATCATCACCGGCTCGACCAAGGGCATCGGCCTCGCCATCGCCTGGCAATACGCGCGCTCGGGCGCCAAGGTGGTGATTTCGTCCCGCAAGGCCGACGTCTGCGAGGCCGTGGCCAAAGAGATCGCCGACGCGGGCTTCGAGGCCATCGCCGTCCCCTGCCATATCGGCGAGCGCGAGCAGCTGGTCCGGCTGGTCGAAGCCACCATGGAAAAATGGGGGCGCATCGACATCCTGGTCTGCAACGCCGCCTCGAACCCCGTCTACGGTCCGATGCCCGGCCTGCCCGAAAGCGCCTGGGACAAGATCATGGATAACAACGTCAAGTCGAATTACATCCTGGTCAATTCCCTGGTCGCCCCGATCATGGAGAAGCAGGGCGGCGGCGCGGTGATCCTGGTCAGCTCGGTCGCGGCCCTGCGCGCATCGGAGATGCTGGCCTTCTACTCGATCTCCAAGGCCGCCGAGGCGCATCTGACCAAGAACCTCGCGGTCGCCTGGGGGCCGAAGGGCGTCCGGATCAACGCGATCCTGCCCGGCCTGATCCGCACCGACTTCGCGAAGGAGCTGTGGACCGATCCCGAGCGGCTCGCCCGGGTCGAGAACAAGGTTCCGCTGCGCCGCATCGGCGAGCCGGACGACATCGCGGGCGTGGCCCATTTCCTCGCCTCCGACGCCGCCGCCTTCATGACCGGTCACCTGCTGGTGGCCGACGGCGGCGACACCATTTCTTAAGATCGCCGGCCCGGCCGCGCGCCAGCCGCGCGGCCGGGCCTCAAGAAACCCAAGGGAGAGGAGTTTTCCCATGCGGGAAGCCGTCATCGTTTCCACCGCGCGCACCCCGATCGGCAAGGCCTATCGCGGCGCATTCAACAACACCCAGAGCCAGGAGCTGATCGGCCACGCCGTGAAGCATGCGGTCGAGCGGTCGGGCGTCGCCCCGGGCGAGATCGAGGATTGCGTGATCGGCTCGGCCATCCAGCAGGGCGCGCAGGGCGGCAATATCGGCCGCCAGGCGGTGATCCGCGCAGGGCTCCCCGACACCATCGCCGGCATGTCGATGGACCGCCAGTGCGCGTCGGGCATGATGGCCATCGCCACGGCCGCCAAGCAGATCATCGACGACGGCATGACCATCGCCATCGGGGGCGGGGTCGAGTCGATCTCGCTGTGCCAGAACGAGCATCGCAACGCCTTCCGCGCCGGCGATCCGTGGATCAAGGAGCATGTCCCCGCGCTCTACATGTCGATGCTGGAGACGGCGGAGATCGTGGGCGAGCGCTACAACGTCTCCCGCGAGTATCAGGACGAATACGCCCTGCGCTCCCAGCAGCGGACCGCCGCGGCCCAGCAGGCCGGCGCCTTCGACGACGAGATCGTGCCGCTGACCACCAGCATGGCGGTGGTGGACAAGGAGACCAAGGAGGTCTCGTTCAAGGAGGTCACGCTGGACAAGGACGAGGGCAACCGGCCGTCGACCACGCTGGAAAGCCTGCAGAGCCTGGCGCCGGTGTTCAAGAACGGCATGGCTGTGGCCGAGGGCAAGCACATCACCGCCGGCAACGCCTCGCAGCTGTCGGACGGGGCCTCGGCCTCGGTGCTGATGGAGGCGAAGGAGGCGGAGAAGCGCGGGCTGTCGCCGCTGGGCTATTATCGCGGCATCGCGGTGGCGGGCCTGAACCCCGACGAGATGGGAATCGGTCCGGTCTACGCCGTGCCCCGGCTGCTGGAGCGGCACGGGCTGAAGATCTCGGATATCGGGCTGTGGGAGCTGAACGAGGCTTTCGCGGTGCAGGTGCTCTATTCCAAGGACAAGCTGGGGATCCCCGACGAGCTCTTGAACGTGAACGGCGGCGCGATCTCGGTCGGGCATCCCTACGGCATGTCGGGCGCGCGCATGGTCGGCCACGCGCTGATCGAGGGCAAGCGTCGGGGCGCGAAGTATGTGGTGTGCACCATGTGCGTCGGCGGCGGCATGGGGGCGGCGGGCCTGTTCGAGGTCGCCTGAGCCTGTTCGCCTTCGGGCCGTGAGACATGCGGGCGCGGGGAGAAACCCCCGCGCCCGTTTTCGTGCCGCCCGGCGCGCAGACCCGTCGCGCAGACCCGTCGGGGGCGCCGCGACGACCGGGCCGCGAGCCTCAGCGCGGCGCCCGCGGCGCGCTGCG
>NZ_JBSRTQ010000048.1:0-26522 GCF_055129145.1 Albimonas sp.
CGATCTCTCGGCCCCTTGGGCGCAGGCGCCGCCATCGACATAGGAGAGCGACGGGTCGAAGCGCAGGATGCGTTTCGGGGGCTCGAGCACCGAGACGCGCACGGCGAGATCGTCCTGGGCGGCGGCGAGCGCGGTGATCCCGAGCTTCTCCTGCAGCGCCCCGAACACCAGGTCGGCGACCGCGCCGCGCCAGAGCCAGTTCGCGCCGAGGCCTGCCCCGCCCAGGATCGCGACGACGGCGGCGGTCATGGCCGAGGCGCGCAGGCTCGACCAGAACTGGGCGAGCACGGCGCGCCACCCGCGACGGACGTCGGCGGCGGTCATTGCGGCGGTCATTCCGGACGCGCGCGCGAGACGTGGAGGCCTGCGAGAGGGCGAAGGGCCATGACGGTCTCCTTTCGGGTCAGGTCGGCACGCCGCCTCAGGAGAAGTAGGTGAAGCGGAGATAGGCGACGAGGGCGTCGGCGATGTAGCGATAGCCGTGGGCCCAGGGGTGAACGTGGTCCCAGGCCGCCGAGTAGGTCGCGCTCGACGCGGCCGAGACCGGATAGTCGGCGCGCGGAAAGCCGGTCTCGGCGTCGAACACCGGGGCGATGGGCAGGAAGACCACGCGATCCATGCTCGCCGCCAGATCGCGATAGGCGACGCCGTAGGTGCGCACCGCCTGCTCCCAGACCTCGCGCTCGGAGACCTTGCGCGGCGGCCCCGAGAACGTCTTGACCATCTGCTCGGGCGCGGGCCAGAGGCCGAGCAGCACGATGTCGGCTTCCGGATAGACGGACCGGATATGCGCGATCAGCGCCCGCAGCGTGTCGACGGCGGCGGCGAGCGACGTGTTGTAGACGTTGTTCCAGGCGAGCTCGATGATGACGGTCAGGTTGTCGCCCGAGGCGGTCACGCCGTTGACCGGATCGGACACGCCGTCCCAGCCGTTCGAGGTGATGTAGCGCCCGTAATCGGCGCGGCCGCCGAAGCGGAGCGGGCTGTCCGCGTCGTTCATGAACCACCCGGCGGTCTTGCCCGAATGGCCGTCATGGAAGCCGGGGGCGTCGCCCTGCGTGCCGATCGAGACGACCCGGGTCAGCGCCGCGTCCGGCCGGGGCCTTGACGGGACCAGCCGGGCGCCGACGCCCGTCAGCTGGCGCATGACCTCCTGCGGCACGGCGCCGTCGATGTCGGGATCGGGATCTTCGGGGTCGAAGCCCTCCTTCAGGCCGCTGTTCTTGCCGAAGATGGTGCTGTCGCCGAGCCAGTTGAGCACCCGGGTCCGGGGGGGCTCGACGGCGGTCGCGGCGGCGACCTTGATCGGGAAGGCGGCCAGCGTGCGCAGGACGTTGTCCGGGCCCCGGCCGAAGAGGGCGACGTCGATGTCGGCCTGGCTGGCGGGGGTGACGGCCGCGGCCCTCGGCGACGCGCCGGACATCGACCAGGTCAGGCTGATCGCGGGATCGGGACAAAGCGACTTCGCGTAGAGATAGGTGGTCTGGCCCTCGATGGCGTAGACCGCGCCGGGGTCGAACGCCTGGGGCGCGTAGCCCGTCGAGGCGGCCTGCCGGGTCACGAACGAATAGGGTCCGGTGGTCGCCGCGGTGGCCCGGACGAAGGCGGTGGCCGGATCGACGACGGTGAACACGAAGCCGTCTTCCGAGCCGCCCCCGTCCCTGGTCGTGGAGAGCCTGGAGCCGATGAACGCCCCGGCCGCATTCCACGCCGAGATCATCGCCACGCCCGGATAGCCCGTGCCCTCGTAGACGAAGCTCTGCCCCACGGAGACGGGGATCAACGGCGTGGTGCGCCAGTTGGCGCCCGACAGCACCTCGCCCGAGGTCTTGACGATGACCAGCTGCACGCCCTCGACGTCGAAGTGATCGACGGCGGCGGAGGAGGCGAGCAGCTCGGCCAGCCCCTTGACGGAAGACGGGTCGATATAGGCTTCGGCATAGACCGAGAACCCCTCGGTCCCCAACTGCGTCACCCGGACGTGCCGGATCGGCGTGCCGTCCTCGTAATCCGCGACCTGGACGGTCTGGGACGGCGACGAGAGGTTCATGTGGGCGACATAGCGCCGGGCGGCGTCGAAGAAGACGATGTTGGCGGCGTTGTAGCCGTCGCCCATCGGCGCGGCGGTGGTGCGGATCCAGTGCTTCGACGTCACCGGAATGAAGCCGGTGCGTCGCCAGGCGGGCGAGGCCCCTTCCTCGCCGTCGGCCTTGCGCACGAAGCCCTCTTCGATGGCCCCGGCGCGGTCGCGCTGGCTGCCCTGGAAGTAAGCGATGTCGGCGGCGACCAGGTCGGTGGACGCGGCCAGGGCGGCGAGCGCGGAGGCGTCGGCCTTGGCGGCGAGGCCCGAGCCGCCGACGCGGACCCAACGCGACCAGGCCGCGTTCCAGGCGTAGCGCCCGGCATTGTCCACCGGCGCGCCGTCATAGCCCGTCGCGCTGGCGGCGGCGTGCGCGCCGGCGTCCGCGTCCAGCACCTCGCCGCCCTGCCCGTCGAAGTCGCCGGCGGCGGCCCGCAGCTCGTCCCAGGTCGCGGCGAGGCGGGCGCCGGTGGTCACCAGGCCCTCGACCTGGTCGAGCCTCTCCGCCACGGCGCCGGTGGCGGCGAGCTGGGCCGCGACATTCTGCAGGCCGACGCGAACGGTCGAACCGCCGCGGTTGCCGACCAGCTCGTCGACCAGCGAAGCGGAGGCGAGGAAAGGGGTCGTGACGCCGTTCTGGGCCATGGTTCGCTCCTAGATCACGATGACGGAGAAGGGGCCGGAGACCGGGCCCGGAACGCCGGAGGAATCCTGCGGCTCGAGGAACACGTCCCAGGCCCCGGCGGTCAGGCAGCGGCCGCTCTCGCGGTAGAGGACGACGTCGCGGATCGCGCCGTCGAAGTCGGCGCTGGCCCGCAGCTCGAAGCCGGTGTTGCCGGGGCCGGCGGCGAGGGCGTCGAGCGCCGGCCCGTTCGAGGCGACCGCGGCGCCGGCCTGCGCGGCCCCGCCGGTCAGCCGGGGCGTGACGGTCCCCGCGCTGCGGCCCGAGACGGCGAAGCCAATGCGGTAGGTCGCGCCCTCGACCAGCCCGACCGCCTGGCTGACCGCGCCGGCCGAACCGGGCTCATGCGTCGCCGCCCCGCCCTCGACCGCCCAGTCGACGCCGAGCGTCCAGCCCGCCGCGCTCGCGAAGTCGCCGCCGGTGAGCCGCGTCCGCCGCGTGCCGTCGCCCTGCACATGGGTCACGGTCTCGCCCGGCGACGTGGCGAAGGGTTTTCCAAGGGCATGGGTCTCGCGGTTGAGCGGCGCGCCGGCGGGGGCGCGGTAGAGCTGCACGCGCTCGGTCGCATCGTCGGCGGTGGTGGCGAGCGTGATCCGCAGGCAGCCGAGCCCGCCCGTCACCTCGATCGCGTCATCGTCGAGCGCTTCGGGAATGGCGCTGTCCTTCGAGCCGACCCTCACGTCGACCGTCACGGTCCAGGGCCCCTCGGTCCCGTCGACGGCGACGGCGCGCGCCCGCAATTCGACGTCGTCGCCCTTCGCATAGCCCTCGATCGCCACGCCCCCCGAGGCGATCGGCAGGCTCACCTCGGTCCAGTCGTCGTCCGCGGCGCGCTTGTGCTGCAGACGATAGGCGGCCAGCAGCGCCACCGAGCCGGTCCCGGGCGCGAGCAACACCTCGAGCCCGTCGCGCGCGCCCGTGCCCCTGCGGCCGGTGAGGATCTCGACGAAGCGCGGCGTGGCGGGCTCGATCTCGGCCGGGTCGATCTCGGCCCCGACCCGGCCGTTCCAGGCGGGGGGCTCATAGGCGTCGAGGATCTCGTCGATCTCCGGCGCGGCGGCGACGAAGGAGAGGACCGAGGAGAAGGTCTCCCCGGCCTCGACCCCGCGGACCCGCAGCGCGAGGCTCTCGGTTCCGGCGACGCCGAAGTGGACGAGGTCGCCGGGCGAAGGGGCTTCGGCGCCGGCGGCGAGGCGAAGCAGACGGGTCCGGGCGCCGGCGGGTTTGACGGCGGAGACCACCGACGCGCCGATGCTGTCGTCGGGGTGGGCGTAGACCCGGAAGCGGATGGCGTAGTTCGTCCCCGGCTCGGTCTCGACCGCCTCGTCGAGCTCCACCAGCGGCCCCTCGACGCTGACGACACGCGCCGCGAGCTGCACGCGGTCGAGCACGTCGAACGCGCCCATGACCAGGTCGCCCCGCGTCGCCACCCGCGCGACGCCGTCCTGGATGGCGGTGAAGCGGTCGGGGCGGTGGATCAGCTCCAGCATGCGCCGGGTCGCCTCGGTCGCGATCTCGTCCGGGTCGGTCTTGCCGGGGAGCTCCAGCGTTTCCGTCAGCGTGATCTCGCCGTCGTAGCCGGGCCAGCGGACGAGGCGCTCGGCGGGCGCGTAGCCGTTGGTCTGGTCGAGGAAGCTGACGCGCATCGCATGCGGCGGATCGAAGTAGGCGCGGGTCCAGCGGAAGCCGGTGCTGTTCCTCGGGCTGATATGGTCCACGGCCAGCGCCTCCGGCCGGTCGATCACCACCCCCCAGCGCATCCCGTCATGGCGCGGACTCGCCCGGCCGGCCGCGCAGATGGCGCGGAGCATGTCCCCAAAACTCTCGGCCGCGTCATGCGGCCGGTCGTATTTCAGGCCTTTGGCAGCGCACCAGTCGTGCCAGTCGGCCAGCTGATCCCAGTCGATCCCCGCCTCGGTCGCCGGGAACGGGTTTGCGGGCCCGGTCAGCGCCGCGAGATAGGCGGAGGCCGGGTTGCGCGTCAGCCGCTCCGCCCAGGTCTCGCCGTCCCAGGCAGGCGCGTGGCGGCGCGCGAGCGCGTTGAAGTTATCCAGCGCCCCGTTGAGCTGATAGGTCGCCCGGACCCGCAGCGCGACCAGGGCGAGAGGCTTCGCCATGTTCACCGGATATTCCGGCCGGATCGACTGGATCGCCGCCAGCGTCGCCCGGTCGGAGACCTGCGGGCTCACGCTCTCCTCGGTCATCCGGGTCACCTGGACCTGCCACCGCCCCCGCCCCGGCAGGTCCCAACCATGCTGCCGGAAGAAGGCCTCGCGTTTCTTGGCGGTGATCTCCAGCGTCGCCACGTCCTGCCAGGCCCCGCCGGTCTCGGGCCGCTGCCGGATGCGGATCGAGACGGTCCGCGCCCTCAGCGATCCGTTGTCGGCCGCGTAAAAGAGCCCGCCCTGGAAGGCGAAGATCAGGTTGACCGAGGCCGCGTCCGCCGCGGTCCAGCGCACGATCGGGGTGGAGACCGCGGGCTCGCCCTCGATCACCTCGCCGGCGGCATCGCGGGGCGCCGGACGCACCAGCTCGACCCCGACCGAGTCCTCAAGGACTTGGCGAGGATAGAGCGACAGGGGAGGATCACCCTCGGCGCCCTCGCGCACCTCGATCTCGACGTCCTCGTAGTCGGCAAGCGGCGTGTCCCCGAGCCGGAAGTCGGAGAGGTCGAGCCGCCCGTAGCCGAAGCAGAAGAGGCCGCGGATATATTGCTGATCGCCGACGACCTCGGTGTAGGAGGACGCCGCGAAGGGCGGCGCGTAGCGGTGGCGCCCGAGGATGAAGGGGATCGGCTCGTCCGGCCGCATGGCGTTGCGCCAGCCCGACACGCGGTAGGTGTTTCCCGCCTGCCGGCCCTCGGGCGTGGCGACGGGGATCAGCGCGTCGACCAGCAGCGATCCCGCGACGAGCAGGCCGGCGGAGACCGCCGCCGCGACCGTCTCCGACAGGATGAAGAGCGGCGGCACATAGATCGCCGCCACCGCCACCGCGACCATCAGCACCGAGCGCAGGATCGAGTCGGAGCCGGGAACCAGCCGGATCACCACCCGCGCGCCCGGCCGGGGCCGCAGCCGCGCCCAGTGACGCGGATCCGGGGCCGACATGCCCCGCGCGCTGATCAATGTCACCCGCAGCCGGCGACGGTCCTCCGCGCCGAGCCCCGGCAGGGCCAGCGCGACGATTTCTTCGAGGGTCAGTCCGGCCGGAACCTGAAGGTCGCGCCGCGCCTGGCCGGGGTCGAGCAGCGGCGCGGAGGTGACGGGGATCAGCTCGGTCATGCGTTCCCCCTCGGGCCAGCTTCGGCATGTCGGAACGCGCCGGCGAAGCGGGACCGCCAGCGGGGATCGGAGAGCCGGGCGACGCGCGCCTGCGCTTCGCCGTCCATGTGCAGCATCAAGCCCGCGTCGACGGCGACGCCGACATGGCTGCGCAGCCGTCCCCGGCGGAACAGCAAAAGGTCGAAGGGGGCGGGCGGCCCCATGACCGGGCGCCAGGGGCCGCATTCCTCCGCGCGGTCGAGCAGCGCCGCGACCTCCGCCCGCTCGGCCGCGCCGACATAGGCGCCCGCATAGTCGGAGAGCTCGATCCCGAGCTGTTCGGCATAGACCAGCCGCGCCAGCCCGTAGCAGTCGCAGCCCGCGCGCGTGCGCCCGAGATCAGCCCAGGGGAGGCCGAGATACGCATCCGTCCAGTGCGTCTGATCACCCGCGCAAGTCATCGGAAGAGCCCCGGAAAGCGGTCCTTCGTAAACCGGTCCATCGGGACCGTCTCGTCCTCGATGGGCGCGCGCGACAGGGTCAACGAGACCTCGCCGGCGTCGCCCTCGGCCGCAACGATCCGCAGGTCGCGCCATTCCGCCTCGACCAGGTCGGGCGAGGACGCCAGCACCACCGCCATGTGGATCACCGGCCGGTCGGTGAACGAGCGCAGCAGCGCCGCGATGTCGTTGTCGACGTTCTGCAGGACGAGCGTCGCCGTCGCCGGCGCGTCCTCCTGGTCGCTGGGGAGCTCGGCCGAGACCAGCACGAACAGGAACGGCTCGGTCACCGGGTTCGATCCGAACCAGGTCGAGCGGGCGCCGTAGGTCAGCGGATCCGTCGACAGCCGCTCGGTCGGATCGGTGGAGAGCCGCACCGGCGCGTCGAGCGCCGGGTGTTCGATGGCGAAGAGCGCGACCTCGACCTCGGCCGAGCTCGCCGCGTCGAGGGCGGCGCGCGCGTTCATCGAGACCCGTCTCATGGCATCACCCAGACGCTGAAGGATTTGCGGAAGGTCAGGGGGCGGGCGAGCGTCTCGGCCGGCGGCGTCGCGCCGAACAGGCAGAGCCACCGCGCGGCGAGCAGAATCGGCGCCCCGTCCGCCAGAAGCGGCGCGCCGTCGGCGGCGAGCAGCGGCCAGCCGTCGGTCACCGGGTCGGGCATTTCGAAGGGGAGGCTGCCCTGGCCGGTCGCCTCCTCGTAAAACCTGTCGAAGGCGCCTTTTTGCGCACGGTCGAGGTCAACGGTCAGCGAGACGCTGCGCGCCACGCTCGACCAGCGCCGCCGCCACCCAGGCGGGCCGGTCTCCGCCGATTTCCTGAGGCGCGGATCCTCGATTTGCGCCTGGTAGCCGTCGCGGTTGGGGCGCGGCAGATCCTCGGGCCAGATCAGCGTCATCGCCGGGTTCCCCGCGGCTGCAGGCCGTAGGTCTGGCGCATCGTCCGCCGCGCGCCGCCGCCCGCCATGGCGAGGGAGTCCCCGACCGCGTCCGAGAGCACCAGCCGCGTGGTGCGCCGGCCGCCGGCGTCGGTGGTTTCTTCGACCTCGCCTGTCACCGGCGTTGACGATTGGTTGACGATCTGGATCACGGGGCGCTCGCCGCCGACCGGCTGCGCCGCCGCCCTGCCCCACGCCCCCGGATCGCGCAGCGCCGGCGGCACGCCGGGGTCGACCAGGCCGCCGCGGGCGAAGCGGCGGACGTCGCCTCCCCGGTTGATCGCCTCGAGGAACGCCCGGTTGCGGGCGGTCGCCGCCGCGTTGACCACGAACTCGCCGTCGGACAGCAGCGCCGGGATGCTGTCCGAGGTCGCCGTCCCCGGCCCCTCGACCGGCCCGCCGCCCGCGAGCCCCGGCAGCGCGCTTCCCAGCGCGCCGAGAAAGCCGGCGGAGGCCCCCGCGGTAGGGGCTTTGGCGAAAGCGCCGAGGAGCGAGCCAAGCAAGCCCCCGCCGCCGGAGCCGCCGCCGCCGAGCAGCGCGTCGAAGATCCCGTTGAACGCCCGGTCGGTGGCGATCTGCGCAAAACGCGCCAGCATGTCCCCGATCGCCTGGTCTGCAGTCTTCGCGCCCGAGACGATGGCGTTGAACGCCCCGCCCATCGCGGATTTGACGCCCTGCATGGTCTCGCTCAGGCGCTCGGCGGACTCCTTGATCTTGTCGATCGAGCTTTTGGCGCCCTTGCCGGCCTTCTTGCCTGCGCCCTTGCCGCCGGCCCCGCCCGCCGCCGCATCAAGATCGGACAGGGCGTCGGTCACCTGGGCGACGGACTCAGCGCCTTCTTCGCCGGTCTCCTTCAGCAGCGCCTTCAACGCGGCGAGGCTCTCCAGCGGCGCCGTCGCCATCTCAGCCCAGCCCGCGGCGGAGGAACTCAGCGCGTCTCCCAATCTCGCCGCGCCTTCGGCGGCGACGCGCAGGCCGGCCGCCATCTCGCGGCCGAGCGAGACGCCGAAGAGGCCGGTGAAGTCCGCCCAAGCCCCGGCGAGATTGGCGACGACGGCGAGGAACATCGCCCGCAGGTCCTCGAACGCCGCCGCGGCGCTGTCGGAGAAGGCGTAGGCGCCCCATTGCATGCGCTGCCAGACCTCGGCCGCGACGGCGCCGAGCAGCCGCATCGCCTCGCCGAAGCCGCCCGCCGCGCGCACGAGGCGCGTGAACTGGAAGACCAGCTCGCCCGCCGCCACGATCATTCCGCCGATCACGGTGCGGATCAGCGCCCCGCGCAGCACGACCAGAGCGGTCGCGAGACCCCGAACCGAGACCGCCGCCGCCAGAAGCCCGGCCACCCAGCGGCCCGCCATCAGCGCCGCGAAGGTGGCGGCATAGGTCGCCAGCCGGTCCACGTTCTCGCTGACCGCCCGGATCGCGGTCCCGAAGGCCGGGATCACGTCCGCCGCGACCACGGCCATCGCGTTGGCGATGGCCTCCATCGCCGGCGCCACCGCAACCGCCAGCGTGTTCGCCAGCCCCCGCCAGATCAGGCCGAGCCGCGAGACCGCGTCATTGGTCCGCTCGATCTGCTCGGCATCGGCCTCCGAGACGACCACTCCAAAATCGCGGACGTCCCGGGCGGCCTGGCGCAGGGTCGCGGTGTCGATCCGCGACATGGCGATGGAGCCTTCCTCGCCGAAGAGTTTTCCCGCGACGGCCGCCTGCTCGGCCTGCGGGATGAACGTCGTGATCGCGTCGTTGATCGCCTCGACCCGCTGGTCGAGCGGCATGGCGCTCAGCTCGGCGGCGGAGAGCCCCAGCCGCTTCAACGCATCGGCCGCCGGCCCCGCGCCCGACGCGGCCTGGCTGAGGCGGCGCGTCAGGTCCTTGGTGGCCTGCTCGATCCCCGACATCGACACGCCGGCGAGCTCGCCCGCCCGTTCCAGCGTCTGGATCGACTCGACGGTGGTGCCGAGCGACTGGGCGAGCTTGGCCTGCGCATCGACCGTCTCCAGCCCCGAGCGCACCAAGGCCCCGGCCGCGGCCACCGCCGCAGCAGCCGCAGCCGCGGCGGCGAGCCTGGCGCGGCGCGAGAACTGCTCCAGCCGCGCGCTCGCCGCGTCCACCTCCTTGGACAGCCGGCCAAAACCGCGCTCGCCGGCCTCGGCGACGCCCTTCAGCTCTTTCTCGACCTGGTCGCCGCCGGTCGCGCCAAGGCGCACCGAGACCCGCTTCTCAGCCATCGTCGCTTTCCCGATCGCGGTGGTTGATCGCCCGGACCATCTCGGCCTCGATCCCGGGCAGCAGCTCCGCCGTCGCGCGCGGCTCGATCCCGAGCGCCGCCCCCAGCGCCAGCGCCGCGGTCATGTCCCAGCCGAGCACGCCGACGCCGGGCGCGACCCGGATCTGGCCCTCGAGCTTTCCCACCAGGTCCCAGACCTGCCGGCCCTCGCGGGTCTGCGGCAGGTTCAGTCTTGCCGGGCAGGCCTCGCAGACGCCGTCGCATCCGGCGCAGTAATCTCCGCCCCCGCCGTAGACCCAGCCGGCGAGGGCGCGGAGCCGTTTTTTTCCGATTGCAATGCCTCGGCGCCGGAGACCGCCGGGGCGATGATCCGGTCGATGAAGGGGACCGCGAGCTCGGGCTCGGCGCGGAGCAGGGCCCGCACCGCCTCGGCGGTGACCGGGAGCCGCTCGCCGGTCTCGTCGCTGACCGTCCAGTCGTCGAGCGCCAGCTCGGCGAAGCGGCCGACCAGGTCGAGCAGTTTTCCCACGCGCAGCGCGCCCATGCCCCCGCCGTTCGCATCCGCGCCAGCGCCCGCGGCGGTGGCCTCGCCGTCCTGCAGCGTGGCGGCCATCCCGGCGAGCTCGGCCTCGCCCTCGAACATCTCCGCCAGGTCGAACGGCGAGAGCGGGCGGACCGCCACCGACAGCTCCGCGTCGATCTCCACCCAGCGCGGCGCCGGGTTCAGGTTCAGGCGTTTCATCTCAATAGCCCTCCACCGCGTTGACCAGCGTCGCCGTCGCCATCCGCCCGGGCCCGGCGGCGCGCGCCGCCTGCCAATCAAAACTCGCCTGGATGCCCTGCGGACCCTCGATCGAGATCCGCGGGCGCGGCAGGTGAACCGCATGGGCGACCAGCGCAAAACTCTGGCCGCCGGGCAGCGCATAGGCGAACGCCAGCTCGCAGGGCTCGCCGGCGAGGGCCTGGTCGATCAGCGTCTCGTCGGCGAAGCGCACGTCGATCCGGCCCGTGAGCGCCGCGACGCTCGGGTCGGCGCCGTCGATCAGGCCGTCGGCGCGGATCGTCTCGATCCGGTCGAGGTTGTTGGCATAGGTGATCTGGGCCGACGTCACGTTGCCGAGCGCCACGCCCCCCCGCTTGATCGTGCCGTTGAAGTGGCCGAAGCGGGCCAGCGCGATCTCCGCCGGCGCGCCGGCCTTGGACGCGGCCGCCTTGGCCTCGCCCTGGGCGACCAGCCGCACCGACCCCGAGAGCTGGCCCGCGCGCTGCATGGTCCAGCTCAGCTGATCGACCATGCAGCCGGTATACATCGCGAAGCGCGGGATTTCGGGCAAGCCGGTCTCGATCGCCATCGATGGAAGGGACCAGCTGCCCGACTGGAAGACGTGGTCATAGGTCCCGTCGCCGTTGTCGGTCGTCGACGGCGCCCCGAACACGCCCTTCAGCCAGAAGCCGAGCGCGTGGGCGTCGAGCGGAAGGGTCAGCTCGCCGTCGACGGTCACCGCGTCCTTGATCGGGGCGAGCGGATCGCGGCCATAGCCAAGCAGCTCGTTGTCGATCAGCGGCTGTTCCGAGCCGAGCGAGGCCCGGGCGAAGGGAATGCGGGTGAAGCCGCTCGCCGGAGCGGTCCCGTAGGTGGTCTCGAACGCGAGCAGCATCTGCGCCCGCGCGCCCTGGGCGCGTGCCATGGGGTGGCCTCCTGTGGATCAGGTTTATTGGAGGGGGTCGGCGGTGGCGTAATGCAGGGTGATCGGGATCACCGCCGCCTTGATCGGGGCGCCGCCGTCAGGGATCACGTCCTGCGGCGCCGGCGCGTCGGCCTGCGCCCAGTCGCAAAGCCCGCCGAGCGTCCGGTCGGCGGCGAGGGCCGCCCCGATCGCCCGCTTGAGCGCATCGAAGCGGGCGTCGCGGGGCCCGCCCTCATCGCCCGAGACGAAGAGTTCCAATTCGGCGCGGTGTTGATAGTGGAACATCAGCGGCGAGAGGGTCTCCTCCGGCTCGCCCGGGTCGCCGTCCCGCAGGATCAGCAGGCCCGCCTCCGGGATGCGCGCCGGCAGGCTGGCGTTGCGCAGAGTGACGGCGCCCGCGGGCGTGGAGGCTGAGAGCGCCGCGAATAGCGCTTTGAGAACGGCTTCCGAGACGCTGTCGCTCATCGCTCGCCCCCTAGCCGGCCGTCGACCCAGTTGCCCACGATCATCTGCGGAATGCGGCCCTCCCAGGCGCGGACCACGCGCGCGAGATCCAGCCGCTTGCGAAGCCGCACCTGGCGGACCAGCACGAAGATCGGCGCGGTGACCTGGCCCCGCCCGGTCTTCGCCCGCGACGCCACCGCCTGCGCCCGCTTGTTCAGCCGCACCGCATCCGCGACCAGCAGCCCCGGCTTTCCCTTCCGGTAGACGAACCGAAGTTTGATGCCGCGCCGCTGTTCCCATTCGGCCGGGGTCAGGCGGCGCCCGCCCGGCCCCTTCCCCGCCGCCTCGGTCGGAATGGCGAGGTGAAGACCCCCGCCCGACCGGATCAGCGCGCCGTCCGCAAAGGCCTCGACGATCTCCGGCGCTTTCGACCAGACCAGCGCCGCCGCGTTGACGCTCGCCCGGTCGCTCGGGAAGTCGCGGCTCCGGATCGTGTTCGCCATCCGCCGCCCGAGCCCGGCCGAGGTCACCTCGCCCCGCCACTCGGTCTTCACGCCCTGCCCGGCCGTCTTCATGCTGATCGAGACCGCGCGGCGCCCGGCCTCGATCTCCCCCCGGATCGTCTCCGCAAGGCCCGTGACCTGGACGCCCAGCTTCATGCCGGGACCAGCTGCGCGAGCCAGACCAGCCGATCCGCATCCCGCTGCGGCGCGCCCGCCACCCGGAACGCCGCACCCTCGACGAAGAGCTGGTCCCCCGCGGCGAGATCGGGCGCGTCCGAGACGCGGATCTCGACATGATCCGCGTCCGACACGATCTGCGCCCCGCCCCAGCTGCTCAGCTCATCCGGCTGGCGACGCAGGATCCGGATGTCGGACCCCAAGCCAAACCCGTCCACGCGCCGGGCGGCGACCCCGAGATTGGGATCGCCGAAGACCGCGTCCACCGCCGCGGCGAAGGCGTTCCGGCTCACGGAGCCTCGCCCTTCGCCATGATCAGCGGACCTTCGCGTAGAAGCAGGCGTTGACCCGCGGCGGGATCGGCAGCGGCGCGGAGGCGGACTCGACGAAGGTCCGCGACGGGTTGTTCTGATCGAACATCTTCGACCAGAACGTCGCCGCCTGCAGCGCATCCATGTCGAGGATCGCGCCGTAGCCGACCACGCCCTGCATCTGCCGCGGCGACCCGAGGATGACGCCGTAGGGGTCCATGACGTTCTTGACCACGCCGTCCTCGGTATAGGGCTGGCTGTAGGTCCAGTAGTCGATATTGCCGATCCGGCCCTGGAACGTGCCCCACGCCTCCTCGCCCTTCGCCTCGATCAGCGTCTGCACCTGGGTTGGCGTCTGGCTGCGGTTGTCGAGCCGGGCGAGGAAGACCTCGTCCTGCAACAGCAATTCCCAGGCCTCGTCGCCCATCACGCAGGTGTCGACCGAAGCGCCGGAGGCGGCGGAGACCCGGCCGACCCAGGTCCGCAGGTTCGCGAACGGGTTCACGCCGTCCTCGCCCCAGCGGGCGGCGCCGGTGAGCTTCGCCGTCAGCGCGGCGTCGCGTCCGAAGTCGACCGTCTGCGTGGGATAGTCCTCGCTGGAGACCGTGATCGCGCCGGTGGCGAGAATGGTCGAGGACATGATCTCGATGCGCCGCATGATCTCGGCCTCGTGGTCGAGGGTGATCTGGGCGATGCGCAGGGCGCGGCGCGCCATCGGCGACAGGTCGCCCCCGTGGACCTCGCCCGGAAGGATGTCGAACATCGTGCTCGGCGTCACCGGGGTCAGCTGCTTGATGTAGGCGGGCTCGAAGCTGTCGATCTTCGAGCCGCGCTCGGCCACCGGCTTCGCGGCGGAATCCGGGTGCACGAACTTCGCCACCTCGCGCGCCATGTTCAGGATGTGGAAGTCGATCTTCCGGGTTTCGAACAGGCGGGGGGTGGGGAAGAAGATCCGGGTCAGGAACTGCTGGGGCCGGTCGAGCGGCCGCACCAGCTCCGCCAGCTGGCGGGACGTGTAGAGGGACATGTCGGGCGCTCCTCAGATCGCGCTGCGGGACTTGACGAAGATCGGGCGGCCCGCGGCGCGGAACGCGGTTTCGACGCTCGCGGCGTCATGCCCGGCGCCGAAGTCGAGACGGTCGGCGGCGACCGCGCCGCTGAGCAGGATGATCGCCGCGGCGTCGGCCGAGCCCGCGGCGGCGTCGGTCAGCAGGACCGCCGCCGGCGTCTCGCTGCCATCCCCGGCCGCGGCGACCGAGCGGACATATTTGCCGCTCGCCGCGACCCGGCCCAGCACCGCGCCGGCGACGAGGTCGGCCCCGGCGGCGATGGTCGCCGAAGCGGTCTCCACCGGGTAGTCGCCCGCCAAAATCCCGTTCGGGTCGTGGGCTTCGGTTTCCTTCATCGCCATGATCAGCGCTCCTTCCTGCGGGTGGCGAGCACCCGGGCCTGGGCGGCCGCGAGCTCGGGGGGAAGGCCGGAGGCCTCGGCGCCGGAACCGCCCGTGGCCGCGGGCGCGGGGTCGCGGCCCTTCATGCGGGCCCCGAGACCGCCGCCGCCGCGCGGGGCCGAGCCGAGGATCGCCTTCGCCTCGCGCGGGGAGACGCCGGTGTTGAAGGCGAGGTTCGCCGCCTGCGCGACCGTGCCGGCGTCGGCCTGGGCGAAGATCGCCGCGCAGCGCGCGCGCTCGGCCCGGGCGCCCTGGGCGACGCCGCGGCGGCGGGCGGCCTTCTCCGCGGACGTCTCCTCCTCCGCTTCGGCGGCGTCGTCGGTCTCCTCCGCGTCCTCCGCGGCGGTATCCTCCCTGTCTTCGGCGGCCGCCTCGCCGCCCTCCTCCTCGTCGTCGGGCGCCGCGTCGAGATCGTCCTCACCCTCGGCCTGCGCCTTCCGGCCGCCGACCAGGTTCGCGAACGTGAACCGCTTCATGGGGTCCTCCTTCAGTGTCAGCCGGCGGCGCCGGCGGGAATGCCCGCGGCGAAGGCGTCGAGCGCCTCCTCCCAGGGCAGGATCGCGTCGAAGAGGCCGAGCCGCAGGGCCTCGGCCAGGGCGGCCGGGCCGCTATAGGCCCGCGCCTCCGTCGCCAGCGCCGCGGCGGCGTCCATGACGCACTGGCGCCCTTCGGCGACGTCGCCCGCGAAGAGCGCGCGGAAGTCGTCGATCTCCGCCTGAACGCTCGCCGCCGCTTCATCGGTCATCGGCTCCAGCGGATGGAAGTCGGCCTTGCGCGCGCCGGAGCGGAAGAGGGTCGGCCTGACGCCCTCCGCCTGGAACAGGCCGGTGAAGTCCAGGTGCAGGGTGATCACGCCGACATGGCCGAGACCGCCGGTCCGCGGGCAGCTGATCGTGTCGGCCGCGCTGGCGAGCCAGTAGGCGGCGCTGAACGCATGCCCCATCACGATGGAGGCGACCGGTTTTTGCGCGCGCGCCGCCCGGATCGCCGCGGCCGTCTCGTCGACGCCCGTGACGTAGCCGCCGGGGCTGTCGATCAGCAGCGCGACGCCCCGGACCTCGTCATCGGCGAGCGCCGCCGCGATCTGCCAGCGCAGCTGCTCGCAGCCCGTCGCGTGCTCCCAGCCGACCAGGCCGAAGCTCGGCAGGATGATCCCCTGCACGGGGATCAACGCCACGCCCTCATGCAGGTCATAGGGCCGCCAGCCGGCGTTGCGGGCGTCGAGCGCGTCGTTCCAGGCGGCGGCGCCCACGGGGGGCGCGCCGTCGCCAGCCGCCAGCGCCCGCTCGGCGCAGGCCTCGGCCCATTCGAGGCGGCTGTCCGCCAGGGCGAGCAGGCCGGGGCGGAGCCGCGCAAGCGCGGATCCGGTGCGGATCTTCATCATGTGGAGCCTCCAGGGCTGAGCGCGCGTCAGCCGCCCGCGGCGGCGGCGCGCGCGTCGCGATCCGACGGGTCCTCTCCGCCGATCAGCTCGGCGAAGCGTTCCTGCGCCGGGTGAAGCACGCCCTCGGGCATTCCCGCGACCTCGCGCTCGATCTGGGCGAGGTTGTCCTCGTAATCCGCGCCGGTCAGCTCGGCCGCCTCGTCCTCCATGGTCGAGAGCCCCAGCGCCACGCGCATCGCCGCGGCCTGGGCTTCCTTCACCGGATCGACGAAGCCTCGCCCGGGCCCGATCCATTTCGCGCGGAGCCAGGCCGTCGGCGCCTCCCAGAACCCGGGCGCGCCGCGGGGCAGCTCGACCTTGCCGAGGTCGATCGCCTCTTCCATCACCGCCAGACGGATCGGCGCGCACCAGCGCTGCGCGAAGGACAGGCGCCGCGCGGTCCAGCCCCGCCAGATCTCCACCAGCGCCGCGCGGGCCGAGCTGTAATTGGTCTTCGACCAGTCGACCGCCAGCTGCTCGTAGCTCGTGCCGATCCCCGCCGCGATCCGGCGCAGGACCGCCGCCTCGAAGGCTTCGAACGTGCCGCCCGGGCGCTCGGCCGACACGGTGTCGATGCTGTCGCCGGGCGGCAGCACCGGCATGCGCACGCCGCCGAAGGTCAGATCGTTTCTCCCGACCAGGTCCCGGCGCGCGAGGTCGAGCGTCTCGAACTTGCCGTCGCTGATCAGCTCCGACACCTCTTCGGGCGCCAGCTGGCTGCGGACATAGACGCCGAGGATCGCGCCGAGCACTGCGGCCTGCAGCTCGACCCGTGCATACTTGTCCTCCATCTTCAGCGCATCGATCACCGGGGCGAGCCGCGAGACGCCGCGGGTCTGGCCGTCGCGATGCTTGTCGAAGAAGTGGACCACCTGCGGACGGCCCCAGTCCGTCTCCCGCGCGACCCGCTCCCAGACACAGGACTCGCCCGGCCACAGGGCGTAGGGGTGATCGCGCCGGAAGTGATAGGCCCCCGCCGCGCCGTGGCGATCGAGCTCCACGCCGCCGCGAAGATCCGCCCGGTCCGTCGCGCCGTAAGGGTTTTCCAACAGGTCGGGGTCGACGACGCGCAGCCGGGTCCGGTAGTCGCCCAGGCCCTCGTCCCAGTGCAGAACCCCGATCGCGTCGCCGTCGAGCATGTAGGACCGATAGGCGAGCCCGGCGAGCCCGCCCCAGTCCAGCGCCCGGGCCGCGTCGCAGGTGAGCCGCGGGTCGTCCGCCCATTCGCGCCAGGCCGCGTCCATCCGGTTCCCGATCTCGAAGGCCTGCGCCCGGTCGATGCCGAGCGCCCGCCAGTCGGGGCGCGAGGTCGGGCGGAAGCGCGCGCCCACCACCGCGTCCACCTCGCGCTGGACGGCGCCGGCGGCGAAGCCGTTGTTGCGCACCAGGTCGCGGCCCCGGGCGGTGACGGCGTCGCGCGCCCAGCCGATCTCCCGGTCCGGATGGTCCCGCGCCGGCTGCCACGCGGCCACCTCCGAAGTCATCACGTCGGCGGCGTCATAGGGCTCGCGCGTTTCCAGCGCCGCCTGCATGCCCCGCCGGCGGACCTGCGCCAGCGTCCGCCGCAGTTTGGGACCGGCGGCGGTCACCGGAAGCGGACCCCGATCGCGGCGCCGCGGCGCGGGCGCAGACCAAGCTGGAGCCGCAGGCTGCGCACATAGGCGGCGAGATCGGCGCGGTCCGCGGCGGCATAGGACACCTGGCGACCGTCGACGGTGCGCACCTGCGCGACCGCCCGGCCGAGCCGCAGCGCGTGCAGGGCCTCCTCCGCTTCGGCGAGATGGGCCTTGAGGGTGACGGCGTCGGTCATGTCAGCCTTTTCGAAGCGCCGCGAAGAGCGACGTGGCGGGAGCCGGCGAAGGCGGGGAGGCGGCGACGGGGGCCGCGAGCGGGCGGTCGAAGAGGTCGGGCTCGGCCTCGGCCACGGCCGCGTCGCGCTCGGCCTCCAGCGCGTCCCAGTCGGCGTCGGTGGCGGAGCGGAAGCCGGCGAGGCGGGCGGCGAACTCGGCGAGGACCCGCGTGTCGAGCGGCTCGTTCCGCCCGTCCGCCTCGATCACCTCCCAGCGGCTTTCCATCACCCCGAACCGGTTGCGCTTGAGGATCCGGCGCTCGGCGCAGAGGCCGCGGAAGAAGGCGTCGCCCAGGCCCGAGGCAAAGCTTTGGAAGCCGCGGGCCTCGGGATCCTCCTTCTTCAGGTCGGAATAGAGCACCGCCTTCAGGTTCGAGACGTTGACCATGAACGCCCGCTTCTGGCGCCGCCTGGCCTTGCCGTCGCGCCGACGCTCGAACTTCTGCGCCTGGTAGGCCGGGCCCTTGTCCGAGCTCGCCCCTTTCGAGATCGACACCCGGCTCCACGGATGCCGCTTCGCCCAGTCCCAGACGTCGTCGGTATAGGCGCCGCCGTCGATCGCCAGCCGGTCCAGCGCGATGTCCCGCCCCGCCGCGTTCCGCCACCGGCGTTTCAGGAGCGCGTCGAGCGCCGCCCGCCCCTCGTCCTCGCCCACATGATGCGGGATCATGCCGTGATCGACCACATGCGCCCGGTTGTTGCGTCCGAAGGCCACCACCTGCCATTCGAGCCACGTCCCCTGGCAATCCACCCCGCAGGCGAGGATCGGAAGGCCCGCCGGGATCCGCCCCTTCTGCGCGGGCTCGGGCGCGTTTTCGGCGCGGTTGCGCAGCTCCTCCCATCCCGGCGCGTCGCTCGCCTGTTCGTAGGGCAGGCCCAGCACGTCATTGAAGAAGGTCTGCTCGCGCGCCGCGTCCCCCTTGGCCTGAAGCCAGGACACCGCGATCGAGCGCCAGTCCCGGAACGGCATGATCGCGCGCCAGAGGTGGAAGCTCGGATGATCCCCCTTCGGGTTGGTCGCCACCCATTCGCCCGCCGCCACCATCGCGTCGCGGTGCCGGAACTCGATGGCGCCCCCGCACCCGATGCAGGTGAAGTGCGACTGGCCGGGGTCTTCGGCGACGACGGCAAAATTCTCCCAGGCGAGCGCCTGGCGGTGGCCGCAATGCGGGCACGGCATCCGCCATTCCTCCGCCGTGCCGCGCAGGTAGGCGTGGGTGATCCGGCAGGCCCCGGCGATCATCGGGGTCGAGACCCGGGTGATCTTCGCGTCCTCGAACGCCTCGGCCCGCGAGGCGGCCAGCGATTCCGGGTCGCCCATCGCCGTGCTCTCGAACTTCGAGAGGTCGTCCATGATCACGTTCGGCCGCGTCGTCCCGCTGAGCTCCGAGGGCGAGCCGGCCGAGACCGTGCGCAGCGAGCAGGTCCGGTCGAGCGTCTCCTGGTAGCTCATGTTGTCGAGCTGCCCGGCCGAGACCCCGAAGATCGCCCGCATCCGCCGGTTGGCCCGCCGGAACGGCATCCACTTGGTGCGGACCCACTCCGCCGCGGCGGTGCCGGTGGGGTGCACGACCAGCGTGTTGCGCGGGGCCATGTCGAAGATGCAGCCGAGCAGCGCCTTGATCAGCGCGTCGGTCTTGCCGATCTGGGCCGAGCCGCGGACGCTGATCTCGCGCGCCGGGTGGTCGGGGCTCAGCACCTCGTGGATCCGTCGCAGCATCGGGAAGCGGCTGCAATCATAGGGGCCGGGGAACGGGCTGCCCTGGTCGAAGGCGAGGTTGCGCTCGGCCCAGCCCGCCACGTCGGGCGGCGGCGGCGGGGTCATCGCGGCGGCGACCGCCCGCATGACGACCCGGCGGGCCGGGACCAGGAAAGCGCCGGGCTCGATGATCGACATCAGGCGGGCTCCGCGATGAGGGTCGTCAGGCGACCGCCGTCTCGGCGGCCTCGGCGGGCGCGAACGCCGCTTCGGCGGCGATGGCGGCGGCGAGGTCGGCCCGGCGCTGGCGATGCTCGCGCCATTCCTTCACCAGGATCGCGCGGACCGTCGGCGCGTCGAGCCCATGTTCCGAGGCCACCCGCTGGGCGGCGGTGCGCAGGACGGTCTCGAACTCGGCGACTTCGGCGGCGAGCGCCCGGCGGATCTCGAGCTCGGCCTCCGACGCCAGCACATAGCGGCCTTCGAGCTCGGCGAGCTTCAGCCGGCCCTCGGTCGCCCGCATCTCCGCCATGTCGGCCCGCGCCCGCTGGTAGCGGTCCGCGTCCGGGTCGCTGCGCGGGATCGTCGGTTCCGGCGCGGGCCTGTCCGGCGAGGTCGTGTCCGGGTCGGGCCCCTGCCCCGCGCCCGGAAGCGCGCGCAGCGCCTTCGCCGTCCCCGCCCCGTTGCCCAGCTGCTGGCCCGGATCGAGCGTGCGCCCCAGCGCCTCGGCGCATTTGGTCAGATCGAACCGCCTCGCCCGGCCCTCGCCTGCGAAGCAGCCGTCGAGCTTGCGCTCGGCGACATATTGGCTGATCCGCCCCGGGCTGAGCCCCAGCGCCTTCGCCAGGCCGGATGCGTTGACCGTGGTCATGGCCTCGTTCGTTTAGCCGAAGTTTAGGCTTCGCCGCTTGTTTAGCGCGACCGAACCCATGCGCTTAAGCGACCCGTATACGGATCGGCCCGGGAAGGACCCGCGGGCGCGGAAGCGAGGGTTCGGGGGGGGCGGCGGGGTTCGGCGGGGTTCGGATCGCTCAGGCTTCGCACCCGGAGCGGCCGCGCATCCCGATCGGATCAGCGGCGCGCTCCCCTGGCCGTCCGCGGCGCGCCCTGCATGGGTTCCGACGGATCAACGGCGAAGAACAGGGCCGAGATTCTCACGCCGCCGCCAGCCGGTCAACCGCGATGCGGACTTTTCGGCCGTAGCCGAGCAGCTCGACCAGCACGTCATGCTGCGGGCCCCGCTTCTGAGAGACCTCGACGCTGCGCCCGGCGAGCCAGCCCGAGGCGATGGTCAGCACTTCGCCCGGCTGGGGATCGAGCAGCGGCGCTCCCGCCTCCCCGACCGGCCGCCGCCCCGCCGAGAGCCGCGCGAGATAGCGCGTGATCGACGACGCCCGCACCACGCTCGGCCGCCCGTCCGACGTCAGCACCCGGTAGACGCCGGTCGCGCCCAGCAGCAAGGGCCAGTCCGCGTCGCCCCGGATCCCTGCGAAGAGATACCCCGGCAACGCCGGATGCGCCCGCGGCTCGGTCCGCTTGCTATGACGCGAGACCCGCACGTTCAGCCGGTCCAGCGGCGCGATCACCGGCAGGCCTTTCTCCGCCAGCGCGTCCGCGATCCGCGCCTCGCGCATGTTGCGCACCTCGGCCACCACCCAGGGCAGCGCCGCCCAGTCGTCGCGCATCGCCTCAGGCGGCGTCGGATACGGTCTCTCGCTCATCGCTCTTCCCCTGCCTTTCGAACACCAGCGCGCGGGTGCGCGCCTCCGCCGCCCGCCAGACCGCGATCTCGGCCCGGTCGGCCTCGCTGTCCCTTCCCTCGCGCGCGCGCCGCTGCGCCGCCTCCACTTCGCGCCGTCGCCGCGCGGCCCGCTCGCGCATGCCCGGCCACGCGCCGTCCATCGGCGGGCGACGCGCCTTCACCAGGTGACGCGCAAGCTCGGCCGCGAGATACGGGCTCTCCGCCCAGGTCCTGCGCCCGGCGGCGGAGCGCATCCAGCTCGTCACCAGCCGGTCGCTTTCGGGGGGCGGCGCCTCGATGCTCCAGGCGAAGCGGACCACCACCAGCTCCGAGGGCCACTCGTTGCGCAGCGGCCCGCCCGCCAGCCGCTCCACCGCCGCCAGCAGCGCCCGCAGCCCCGCCGGCGTCATGTAGGCGAGCCGCTCCACCACCCGCTCCACCGACCGCGCATGCGCCTCCGCCGACACGGAGCGCTTGCGCTTCAGCCCCATCTCCGCCAGCGGCGCGATCAGAAGCTCCCGCACGCGGGTCCGGCCCGGCATGTCCTCCTCAGCGTCTTCCACGGCGGCCTCCTGTCCGAAGGGGGTAAGGGGGATATTTCAAATCTCGTCTCATCTCGGTGCGCGACACTTCCCGTGACTGTCACGCGACTGTCCGTGACACTGTCACGCGACAGTTTCAGCGCAGGCCGCGCCGAACCAGTTCGGTTTTCAGATCAGTGACTTGCGCGCCCATCTCATTCTGAAGGCCGAGCCTCTCCAGCCCCGCGCGCACATGGGTCTGGCGCAGGGTCAGCCCGTTGCCGTCCAGCCAGTCGAGCAGCCGCTGCTGCAGGTGCGAGTCCATCACCGCGCGCTCCGCCAGCCCCACGCGCCGCATGGCGTTGCGCAGCCGCTCGAACCGCTTGCGCAGGGTCGCCTCCTCGCGCCCGTCGCGCTTGCGCTCGACGCCGTTGACCGCCGCCACCATGGCCTCGGTCAGCCAGGCATGGGCGAGCCGCACCTCTTCCTCGAGATCGTTGGAGCAGAGCACCCGCCGCCATTCCGCCAGCGCCTGCGGGCGCAGCCGCCGCCAGCCCTCGACGTCCCGCCCGAACCCCGCGAGGTCCGCCAGCTCGACGTCATCGTCGGGCAGCGTTCCCGCCGTAGGCTGGGCCGCCGCGCGGAGCATCAGCCGCATGCCGAACCACCCCGCCTCCGGCGAGACCTTCCGCGCCCAGGCGTTCTCGTTGAAGCCGCGGAAGTCGAACTGGAACCAGCTGCCGTTCAGCCGCTGGCCCAACGGGATCGGGTAGAGGTCGATATTGCCGATGCCCTCGCGCGCGGGATCGTCGTCGATCATGGCCGCGCCTCCTCGCCCCGGTCGCGCGCGCCGAGCGCCCGCACCGCCTGCGCCACCGGCCCGAACCGCGCCTGCGCCCAGGCGTCGAGCGGCGTGCCGCCCATGCCCAGCGCGCCCTTGTAGAGCTCGAGCATCGCCTCGCGCTCCGCGCGCTCCTCGGGTTTGAGGCGGCGAAGGCGGACGATCTCGCGCAGGGTTTTGACGTGGAAGCCCGCGCCTTTCGCCTCCGCGAACACCTCCTTGATCTGCGCGGCGACCTCGCGTTTCTCCTCCTCCAGCCGCTCGATCCGCTCGACGATCGACCGCAGCTGGCCGGCGCTGACCGTGGACGTCGAATGGTCGTCGTCACCGATCACGGCGAAACCCTCCGGAAAGACCCCGGGGCCGGAGCCCCGGGGCAAGTCGACAGGGAGGTGCGACGCAGCGCGCCGCGAGCCCGGCCAAGCGACCGGACGGCGAGGCGGCGCGCCGGGCGTCCCGAGGGACGCGGACCGGCGGCGCGCGCGATCGGCATGGGCATGCGGGCCGGCGCGGTCATCGCTGCGCCCCCTTGATCCGGCCGAAAAACTTTTCCGCACGCCAGTCGAACCGGCGGGCGGCCGCCCGCGCCCGGGCCGCGCGCAGGCGGTTGAAGCGGGCGAAGATGCGCCAGACCAGGTTCATCGCCCCGCCTCCGGGTCGAGCACCGCGAACACCGCCTCCGCCCCCGCCAGCGCGATCACCGCCAGCACGTAGCGGAAATGGGGCGCGTTCTCGCAGCGCAGCCAGTTGCGCACCGTCCGCGGATGCACCGCCCGCCCGTCGCGCGACAGCACCGCCGCCGCCGCCTCGGCCAGCTCGTTCTCCGACCCCGCCTCCGGGAAAGCCCGCCACAAAAGGCCCGCGAACCACGCGCGCTCCTGCTCTTCGGGCGAGGCGCCCGATTTTCTGAAAGACATTTCCGAACCTGCCGTCGCAAAATGAGGGCGTTCGGACGGCTGGGAGGCCAGGCGGACACGAAGCGGGGCGGCTTGCTGCATCAGGTCGCCCCCAATTCGTTCGGGGGCAACCGGTCGCGCTTCGCACACTCGGCGAATGCCGTGGCAGGATCGAGCGGCGCCACGAACGCAACTGACCGCTCACTGCTCAGGAGAAGAGGCATCATGCAGCGTCAGCCTCGACCGGACCGGCAACAACAGCCGGCGCGGTCTTGAAGGTGAACAGCTCGAACGGGCAAGAGACGCCCGTGGGCTTGGCCATCTCGGAGACAACCAGATACCAGGACGCTGGGAACGTGCCCCGAACCACGGCGTTGCTTATCGCCGTAGGGCCAACGCGCAGCGCAAGCGCGAGGCGGCGGCGCCCGAGAGTTTCGACGATGTCGGCCACGGTGATCATGGCGACACCTATCCACTTTTAGTGGAGAATCACAATACCACTTTTTGTGGTTTGTCGCGGCATCCACCATATGTGAATCCTAACCCCATGATGCAGAGTGAAAATCCCTATGCGGAAATCGGCGAGCGCCTGGCGGCGATCCGCGCCGCCTTTTCAGACGCCTCGCAACGCGATTGGGCCGAGCGACACGGTTTCGCCCAAACCCAGTACAACAACTGGGAGAAGGGCGTCCGGCGTATTCCGGTGGAGGCCGCCGAAAAACTGAGCGACCTCTACGGGCTCTCGCTCGACTTCGTATACCGGGGGAGGCGGGACGGATTGTCCGAAATCGCTTTGAAGCGGCTCTGATCGCATCGCCCCAGGTGCTTGACCACATGGTCTAACGGAACGCCCAGCTCGCTGGCGATCTCCATCATCCTGTCCAGGCGACGATCAATCTCTTTCATCCACTCCTCCTACACCCGCAGCCTCAGGCGGAACATAATGGCAACACGCCTGCCGTGGGCTGATCGTATGAATGAGCAGCCTGATGCTCAATCCACTTAATGTGATTTTATGGTTGTCGTAATTCACTTTTTGTGGATATCTAACTCCGTCACCTTTGACGGAGGCCGATATGCACGACACCGAACCGCCAAGCGCCATCTCCGAAGTCATCGCTGAGTTCGGCGCGACCGAGCGCACGCCGCGACGCCCGCCTGCCGGCGGTCGCGTGATGAATGCCCCCTTCCCCTCAAGCCTGCGCAATTACGCCCCTCTGCCCGCCCCGGCGCTCCGCGCACGGCTCGAAACCCTGCTCGCCTATCGCAGAAACTTCGCCGCCACCCGTCCCGCAGACATGCCGGCCGTCGACGCCGCCATCGCGCGGCACAGGGCGCTGCTCGACCGCCAGCTCCTGCCCGACGAGCGCGCCAGGCCGGAACTCCGTCGGATCGGAGTCGCGTGATGGCCCCCGAGCTCATCGCCGCGACCGTCGACGCGCGGGTCCGCGATCTGGAACGCGACGTGCGGGCCGCGCTGCAAATGCTGGCCTCGCCCCATGGGCCGGACCGCCGCCAGGCGCGCGCCTGGCTCGATGCGTTGATCGCCGAGGGCGAAGCCTCCAGCGCCCAGGCCGGCCAGCTGATCGCCCGCGCCATGACCGCCGCCGGCGCCGCCGCGCTGGCGCTGCGCCAGGATGAAAAGGGAACCCCCGCATGATCGAGCTCTTCCTGGACCGCCGCCTTCGCGCGCTCGGCCCCGGCGCCAGCCTGCGCCAGATCAGCCCGCGCGCCGCGCAGGTCGCGTGCTGCGATCCCCAGACCGTGGCCGCCGAGCCGGCCCTCTACGCCGATGCGCCGCCCGACGCGGTGGTCGTCGCCCGGCGCGAGGCCTGGCTGACGCTCCACCGCGCCCGGGCCGCGAGGCTGGACCGCCGCCGCGCGCTCGCAGCCGGGCCCGGAGACGCGGCATGACCGGCCCCCGCCCCATCCGCCAGATCGGTCCCGAGACCGCGCGCAAGGAGCGCTCCCGCAGATGAAAACGATGCTGATGCTCTTCGCCCAGTATGACGGACGCCCGCAGATCTCGATCGACCGCGTGCGCGAGGACTACTTCGGCGGCATGACGCGCGAGCGGTTCAAGACCAAGCTCGAGAGCGGCGAGATCCCGCTGCCATTGGTCCGGCTCGGGAAGGGCCAGAAGGCGATGCTGATGATCGCGATCATGGACCTCGCGGACTACCTGGACGCCTGCGCCGACGAGGCGCGCCGGGAGCTGAAACGGAAGGTCGGGTAGTCCTGGGGTAGTCCAATCCAGCCCCAGCCAGATTTTATTCTACAAAAATCAATTTCTTAATCGGCACGCCCGTCCAGTCCATCATCGGCGCGACGGAAAGGCGACGTGCGTTTCCGATCAATGGCTTACGCTCCATGTTCGCCCTTCCCCTCCAGATCGCGCCTCGGTGACTGAACGCCAATTACGACGTCACGGCGCGCGCCATCCGGCCCGCGCCCGGGTTTCCGCGCGGGGATTGCAGTAAAGGACATCGGCCGCATCGTCCATCAGGCGCCCGGTCCATCGCCGGCGCCGCGCCGGTCGGCGAGGGGGCTGGTATCGCGGAGGATGTGGGCCTCGCAAGACGCCGCTTTCCCTGAAATTTCATGACAGACCGCGTTGTCCCTGCGGACCGGACGCGGCCTCCGGCATGGGCCATCGCTTTCGCGGCGAGTCACGCCATCGCGCCGGCCCCCGCGGTCAGGAAAGACGCGCAGGGAGGAGGCGACGCCCTGCGGCAGGGCTGACGCCGGCTCCGCGACCCCCGAGCGGAAAGCACGCGGCCGCCTGATCGCCGCGCCGCGAACGCCACGCCACCCCACGCTTGACCCTTTCGGTCCGGCCCTCCGATCCGCTAGTCAGGGAGGGCGTCCCCCGCCCCAGGCGGCCCCGCCCGGCGCCGACGGAGCCGCCCCATGCGCGTGACCACCTACAACATCCGCAAATGCGTCGGCCTCGACTGGCGCCGGGACCCGGGCCGCATCGTCGCCGTGCTCGCCGAGATCGCCCCCGACATCGCCTGCCTGCAGGAGGCCGACCGCCGCTTCGACGGGCGCCGCGCGCTGCTGCCCGAGGCCGAGCTCGCCGCCGAGACCGGCCTGCGCATCGCCCCCCTCCCGGATCGCGGCCACAGCCATGGCTGGCACGGCAACGTCATCCTCCTGCGCGGCGACGCCGAGATCCACGACGTCCGCCCCCTCGAACTGCCCGGGCTGGAACCGCGCGGCGCGGCGATGGTCGATTGCGCGCTGGACGGGCGGCGGCTGCGGGTGGTCGGCGCGCATCTGGGCCTGCG
>NZ_JBSRTQ010000049.1:0-26120 GCF_055129145.1 Albimonas sp.
GTTGCGGCGAAGGGGGCGTGAAGACGGGCTTGGGCGGAGACTGGGCGTCGACGGCGCCGGCTGCCGGCCGCGCCGGACCGGGAGTGCATCGCAGTGGGGGCGCCGGGATGCGGCGCCCGGGTCAGGCGGGCCCGGACCGGGGCGTGGGAGCGGTGCGGAGGAAAAACGCCCCGGCTGGCGAGCGGGGGGGAGACCTGTGCGGGTGGTATGCCGTCAGGCGGCGCGGCGCGTCGCGGATCGTGGACGGACGTCGTCGCCCGGGGAAAATGCGCGGATGCTTGGCTGCGGAGCCGGCGCGCGATCAGGTTGCAGCGGTCGGGTCCGGCTTTGGCGGGGTCGCAGGTGGGGCAGACGTTGCGAAATGGCGGCGGACCCTACGTCGCGCGGCTCGCCCAAAGGGGCCGGCCGCGGCGTCGCGTCCATTGATCCGGCGCGCAGGACGGGGCCCCATGCGGGCCATGATCCGCGCGCTCCTCCTCCTCGCCGCCCTCTGGCCCGCCGCCGCCTTCGCCCATACCGGCGAGCGGGCGCTGGTCATGCTGCTGCCGACCGAGATCTGGGCTCCCGCCGGCGCCGCCGTGGTGGCGCTGACCGCGCTGCTGCTGGCCGTCGTGCCCGGGGCCCGGCTGGCCCGGCTGGCCGAGGGATGGACCGCGCCGATCGCCCTCCCCTCGGGCGACGGTTTTCGGATGGCGACGAGCCTCCTCGCCGCCGCCTGGCTGGCGGGCCTGTGCCTGATCGGGTGGTTCGGGCCCCGCGACCCGCTCGAAAATCTCGCGCCGCTGATGCTCTGGACCGGGGTGATCGCGCTGCTCCCCACGGTTCAGCTGGTGTTCGGCGACCTTTGGCGGGGCCTCAACCCGTGGACCGGGCCGCTGCGGCTGGCGGCGCGAGGCCGGCCGCCGCGCCTGACCCTCCCCGCCTGGCTGGGCGCCTGGCCCGCTGCGGCGAGCTGGCTCGCCATCGCCGGCTTCGCGCTGGTCGACGTCGCCCCGCTCGACCCCGCGCGGGTGGCGACGATGATGGCGCTCTACTGGGCCGCGATCTTCGCGGCGGGCCTCGTCTTCGGGCCCGAATCCCTGCGGCGGATCGAGGGGCTGGGCCTGTGGCTCTCGCTCTTCGCCGCCCTCGCCCCTCTCAGGGTCGAGGGCGGGCGGGCGCGGCTGCGGGTCCCCGGGCTCGGCCCCGCCGCGCTCTCCCGCGCGGGCCTCGTCGCGGGGGCGGGGGGCTTCGCGGTGGCGGCGCTGGGGGCGGGCAGCTTCGACGGGCTGAACGAGACCTTCGCCTGGCTCGCCTTCATCGGGGTCAATCCGCTGGAATTCCCCGGCCGCTCCGCCGTGCAGGCCGAGTCGCTGGCGGGGCTTCTGGGCGCCGTCGCGGCGCTGGGCGTGGTCTTCGTCGCCTGCACGATGGCCGGGCTGGCGATGGCCGGGATGCGGGCGAGCGCGGCGGCGCTGGAGGCGCTGGCGCTCGGCCTCGTCCCCATCGTCGCCGGCTACCATGTCGCCCACTACCTGCCGGCGGCCCTTGTCGAGTCGCAATATCTGCTCGCCGCGCTCGGCGATCCGCTCGACAAGGGCTGGGACCTGACCGGGCTGGGCTATGCGCAGGACCAGGTGACGACGTCGTTCTTCAACCAGTATCGCACCGTCCGCCTGATCTGGCTGATCCAGGCCGGGGCGGTGGTGGCGGGGCACGCGGCGGGGATCGCCACGGCGCATCTGGTCGCCCTGCGCCTCGCCGGCGATCCTGCGCGCGCGACACGCTCGCAATTCCCGCTCGCCGTGTTCATGGTGGTTTACACCCTGTTCGGGCTGTGGCTGCTTGCCGCTCCGACAGGCGCCTGAGCGATCAGGCGTGAAATGGCTGGACATATCGTTTGCACACATACAGCCTGTGCCTGCAAAACCGGCTTGAAGGCCGGGGGGACCGACGAGGAGGGTCTGCCGTCATGACCGAGGTCAAGAAACCCGCCGCTGGCGGATCCATCAGCCGCCGAACCGCGATCAAGGGCCTCGCCGCCGCCGGCGCGGCCGGGGCCGGCCTGGGCGCGCTGCCCGGCTTCGTGCCCTATATCCAGGCGCAGTCGTCGGCCCCGATCAAGGTCGGCTTCCAGGTGCACCGCACCGGCATCGGCGCCGCCTATGGCCGCTGGTACGACCGCACCACCATGGCCGCCGCCGACCTGATCAACGAAATGGGCGGCATCAACGGCCGACCCGTGGAGATCGTGGCCGAAGATGACGGCACCGATCCCAAGCGCGGCGCGGAAGTGGTCGAGAAATTCGCCTCGCAGCTGGGCTGCGACGTGGGCTTCGGCACCCTCTTCTCGCATGTGGTCATGGGCTCGGCCCCCCGGGCGGGAGAGCTGAAGCTGCCCTATTTCGTGGTGTCGGAAGGGCACCACGTGGCGTCGGGCGCGCTCAACCGCTGGACCCTGCAGCCGGGCATCACCGACGTGAAAAGCCAGGTGATGGCCATGGCGCCCTGGGTGGCGGGCAACCTCGGCAAGAAGGTCACCATGGTCTTCCCCGACTACGCGTTCGGGCATGACCACCGCGACTTCTTCACCGCGGCGATCCAGGCCCAGGGCGGCGAGGTCATCAAGCACATCGCGATCCCGCCGACCGAGACCAGCTATTCCAAGTACTTCCCGCAGATCCCGCGGGAGACCGAGGTGCTCTACCACGTCATGGTCGGCCCCGGCGTGCTGACCTTCGTGAAGGAGCTGGGCGAGTTCTTCGGTCCGTCGCACCCGCCCATCTTCGGCTTCATCGACAGCCTCGAGGCGGTCGACCTCGCCTCTCCCGGCCTCGAATTCCTCGATGGCACCTATTTCTGGGAGGGGATGCCCCGCTACCTGCAGGCCGGCGCGCCGGACCCGGTGAAGTTCTACCGCGACAAGGTCGGGGTGGACGACGACGGGGCGTCGAAATCGGACCCCAAGGACGTCTCCACCTTCGCCCACATGTTCGGCTGCTGGGAGACCCTCTTCGTCCTGAAGGCCGGCATGGAATCCGCCGGCTACCAGACCACCGCCGACCGTCAGAAGCTGGTCGAGGCAGTGGAGGCGATGGGCGAGATGCCGATGTCGGACATGCATCCGCAGGGCCGCAAGATCTTCAACGGCAAGACCCATCAGGTGTTCGGGCCGCAATACATCTCCAAGGTCGAGAACGGCAAGCTGATCGTCCAGCACGCCACCACCGCCGAGGACACGTTCTACCCCGACGAGGTCGACTACACCAAGATGTCGTTCTGAGTTGGGGCTGAGCCAGGGCTGAGCCCGGCTCCGATCCGCGCCTGACCCGGCGCCCCCCTCTCCGCCTGCGGGGGAGGGGGCGCCGCCTCCCGCCCGCCCCTCTTCTCCGACCGCGCGAGCCTCCCTTGGATTTCGGCCCCTACCTGGTCTTCGCCTCGCTGGAAGGCGCGGTGCTGGCGGCGACGCTGTCGCTGACCGCCCTCGGCCTCAGCCTGGTCTTCGGCGTCATGCGCGTGGTCAACGTCGCCCATGGCGAGTTCTTCATGCTGGGCGCCGTCGCCGCCTGGTTCGCATCGACCTTCGTCGCCGGCACGCTCGGCCTGCCGGCCTGGGCGGGCTTCGCCGCGGCGCTGGGCGTGGCCCCGCTCGCCGTCGGCGCGCTCGCCTGGGCCGCGGATCGCGCCATCCTCGTCCGCGTCGGCTACGACCCCGAGCGCACCATCGTCGCCACCATCGGCCTGCTCTACATCTTCCAGCAGCTGACCCTGATGGGCTACGGGCCCGAGGCCCGCCCCGTCGAGCCCCCCTTCAACACCCGCATCGCGCTGCCCTGGCCCGAATGGGGCGCCGACGGTTTCGCCTGGACCTGGCCATGGGGGTTCGGGACGAC
This sequence comes from Albimonas sp., assembly GCF_055129145.1. Taxonomy (NCBI): domain Bacteria; kingdom Pseudomonadati; phylum Pseudomonadota; class Alphaproteobacteria; order Rhodobacterales; family Paracoccaceae; genus Albimonas; species Albimonas sp. The sequence goes on from NZ_JBSRTQ010000049.1 coordinate 3,873, forward strand.
CTCCTACAAGCTCTTCGTCATCGTCGCCGCGGCGGCCCTGCTGCTCGCGGTCTGGGCGGTGCTCGCGCGTTCGCGCTTCGGGCTGATCATGCGGGCGACGCAATATGACCGCGAAACCGCGCAGGCCTTCGGGATCCCGGTCGGCCGGGTCTACGCCTGGACCTTCGCGCTCGGCGCGGCGCTCGCCGCCGCCGCCGGGGTGCTGATCGTGCCGATCCAGCAGGCGCATTACCTGATGGGGGGCGACCCGCTGCTGCTGTCCTTCATCGTGGTGATCATCGGCGGGCTCGGCAGCCTGAAGGGCACGGTCGTGGCCGCCATCCTGATCGGGATGAGCGACGGGATCATCTCCGTCTTCTTCTCGCCGACGCTGGCGAAGATCCTCGCCACCCTGCTGGTCGCGCTGGTGCTGGTGTTCCGCCCGCAGGGCCTGTTCGGAGCGAAACCGGCATGAGCGGCGCGGCGAAGCCCGTCGGCCTGCACCTCGCCGCGCTGGCGGTCCTGCTGGCCCTGCATTTCGCGCTTCCGGACTATCATCACGGGGTGCTGGCGCGGGTTCTGACGCTCGCCACCTTCGCGCTCGGCTACAACCTGATGTTCGGCTACACGGGGCTCCTGAGCCTCGGCCACGCGCTGTTCTTCGCCGCCGGCCTCTACGGGCTCGGCATGCCCATGTATCACTTGGGCTGGCCGGCCGAACTCGCCTTCCCCTTCGCCATCGCCGCCGCCGCGGCGCTGGCGGCGGTCGTCGGCGCGCTCGCCCTGCGCACCCAGGGCGTGGCCTTCATGATCGTCACCCTGATGTTCGCGCAGGCGGGGTACCTCACGATTCTCTACTTCAACGCCTTCACCCGCGGCGACGAGGGGTTCGTCATCGCGCAGGAGGCGCGGAGCCTCTTCGGCCTCAGCCTCGCCGACGCCGACGCCCGCTACATCGCGGCCCTGATCCTCTTCGCCGTGGCGATGATCGCGACGTTGATGCTGGTCCGCTCCCCCGCCGGCCGCGTGCTGATCGCGATCCGCGAGAACGAGGAGCGCGCGAGGATGCTCGGCTACGACGTCGCCCGCTACAAGCTCGGCGCCATCGTCGCCTCGGGCGCGATGTGCGGGGCGGCGGGGGCGGCCTACGGGCTGCTCTTCGGCTATGTGGGCGCCACCTTCGCCTCCGTCCAATACTCCATCCTGCCGCTGCTCTGGGTGCTGCTGGGCGGGGCGGGCACGGTGCTCGGGCCCCTGATCGGGGCGGCCTTCATGTTCTACCTGATCGACCTGACCTCGGGCGTCACCGACGCCTACATGCTGCTGGCCGGCGCCGCCCTGGTGCTGCTGACGCTCTTCGCGCCCGCGGGCTTCCTCGGCGAGGTCCGCCGCCGCTGGGCCCCGTGGCTGCCATGACCGCCCCCCTTCTGCAAACCGAGGGCCTGACCCGCCGCTTCGGCGGCCTCACCGCCGTCGACCATGTCGATTTCACCCTGCATCCGGGCGAGATCCGCGCGCTCATCGGCCCCAACGGCGCGGGAAAGACCACCTTCGTCGGCCTGCTCTCCGGCCGCATCCAGCCTTCCGAGGGCCGGGTCCGCTTCGCCGGAGAGGACGTCACCCGCCTCCCCGCCCATGCCCGCATGAACCGCGGCATGGCCTACACCTTTCAAATCACGTCGGTCTTCGCCAACCTCACGCTCTTCGACAACGTGGCGCTGGCGGTCCAGCGCCGCCTCGCCCGCGGCGAGGGGCTGGAGCGCGAAACGCTCGCCGCCCTCGACCGCGTCGGGCTGGCGGACCGCGCGACCCAGATCGCCGGCGACCTCTCCTACGGCCACCAGCGCCTGCTCGAGATCGCCATGGGTCTCGCCCAACGCCCGCGGCTGCTGATCCTCGACGAGCCCACGCAAGGGTTGTCGGACGGCGAGATCGAGGGCTTCAAAACGCTGGTCCGCGAAGTCGCTGCGGAGGCCACCGTTCTGCTGATCGAGCACAACATGGACGTGGTCATGGCGCTCGCCGACCGCATCACCGTGCTCGACATGGGAGCCAGGCTCGCCGAGGGCGCGCCGGCCGACATCCGCGCCGACGCCGCCGTGCAACGCGCCTATCTGGGAGGCTGAGGCATGCTGGAGGTCTCCGGGCTCGACGCCGGCTACGGCAAGGTTCAGGTGCTGAGGGGGGTGTCCCTCTCGGTCGGCGCCGGCGAGATCCTGTGCGTGATGGGCCGCAACGGCGCCGGCAAGACCACGACCCTGAAGGCGATCATGGGATTGGTTCCGCCGGCCGCCGGCTCGGTGAAGCTGGCGGGCGAGGAACTGGTCGGCCTCCCCCCCCACGAGATCCCGCGCCGCGGCATCGGCTACGTGCCTCAGGGCCGGCGGTTGTTCGCGGAGCTCACCGTCTCCGAAAACCTCGACATCGGGCTGATGACCCGGCATCGCGGGACGGCGGTGCGCGAGCGGATGCTCGCCATGTTCCCCCGCCTGCGCGACCGGCTGCGGCAGCGGGCCGGCACGCTTTCGGGGGGCGAGCAGCAGATGCTCGCCATGGCGCGCGCGCTCTGCCTGGAGCCCTCGGTCCTGCTGATGGACGAGCCGACCGAGGGCCTGCAGCCCTCGATGATCGCCCTGATCCGGGAGGCCGCGACCGCGATGAAGGCCGAGGGCGTGGCGATCATCCTCGTCGAACAGCGCGCCGACGCGGTGCTTTCCGTGGCCGACCGGGTCACCTTCCTCGACAACGGCCGGGTGAAGGAGACGGTGGCCGCCCAGGTCCTGCGCGACGATCCCGCGTTGCTGCACGCGCATGTGGGCGTCTGAGGCTGGACAGGCGGTCCGGTCCGGAGTTGGATTTGTTCGCAGGCAAATGAGCCCGGCGGCCCCATGATTTCGGAGACGCCCGAACCGGAACGGAGAAGCGGATGAGCGTGGTTGCGGGCGTCGATGTCGGCGGGACTTTCACGGACCTGGTGTGGCTGGACGAGGCGGCGGGCGCGGTGCGCCTCGCCAAGGCCCCGACCACGCCCCGCAACCAGGCCTTCGGCGTGCTCGCCGCCTTCGACATGGCCGGCGTCGACGTGGGCGGGGTCGACCTGATCGTCCACGGCACCACCGCGACGACGAATGCGGTGCTGGAGCGCCGCCTGTCCCGCGCCGGCCTGATCGCCACGGAAGGCTTTCGCGACATCATCGAGCTCGGCCGCCGCACCCGCCCCCAGGCCTACGGCATGACCGGGTCCTTCACCCCCGTCATCCCCCGCGACCTGCGCCTCGAGGTCCCCGAGCGGATGGACGCCGACGGCGCCGTCCTCACCCCGCTCGACGAGTCCGCCCTGCGCGCCGCCGCCGCCCGGCTGCTCGACGCGGGCTGCGAGTCCGTCGTCGTCCACTTCCTTCACGCCTACGCCAACCCCGCCCATGAGATCCGGGCGGGCGAGATCCTGGCCGAGATCTGGCCCAACGCCTACGTCACCCTCGGCCATGCCCTCCTGTCGGAATCCCGGGAGTTCGAACGCGGCGTGACCGCCGCGGCCAACGCCTCCGTCCAGCCGCTGCTGCAACGCTATGTGGACCGGCTGGCCGACGAGCTGCGCGCCCGCGGATACCGCCACGACCTGTTGGTGATGAACGGCAACGGCGGCATGGTCTCCGCCCGGCTGGTGGCGCGGGAGGCCGCCAAGACCGTGATGTCGGGCCCCGCCTCCGGCGTGATGGCCGCGGCCTATACCGGGCGCCGCGCCGGCGCGCCGGACCTGCTGACCTATGACATGGGCGGCACCTCCACCGACGTCGCCCTGATCCGCGGCGCGAAACCGGCGGTCTCGAACGAGATCGAGGTCGAATACGCCATGCCGATCCACGTCCCCATGGTGGACGTGCGCACCGTGGGGGCTGGCGGCGGTTCCATCGCCCGGGTCAACGCCTCGGGCCTGCTCGAAGTCGGCCCCGAAAGCGCCGGCGCCGATCCCGGGCCGATCTGCTACGGGCGCGGCGGGACCCGCCCCACCATCTCCGACGCCAACCTGCTGCTGGGCCGGCTCGACCCCTCCCGCCTCAACGCCGTCGAGGGCGGGGTGCGGATCGAGGATGTCGAGGCGATCTTCGCCGCCGAACTGGGCGTCCCCCTCGGCCTCTCCGCCGTCCAGTCCGCGGCGGCGGTGATCCGCGTCGCCAACGCCCGCATGGCCGGCGCGATCCGCATGGTGTCGCTGTCGCTGGGCGAGGATCCCCGCGACTTCGCGCTTTTCGCCTTCGGCGGCGCCGGCCCCCTGCACGCGGTGGCGCTGGCCCGCGAGCTGGGCGTGCCCCGGGTCCTGGTCCCGGCCCGCCCCGGCATCACCAATGCGCTCGGCTGCGTCGTCGCCGACCTGCGCCACGATTTCGTGAATACCGTCAATCGCCCGCTCGACATCGCCGACATGGACGATGTTCACGCCGTCTTCGCCCGCCGCATCGAAGAGGGCCGCGCCCTGATCGGGCAGGAGAGCGTGGCGGTCGAGCGCATCGACGTCGTCTGCTCCGCCGACATGCAGTTCATCGGCCAGACCCATCTCCTGCGCGTGGCGCTCGACGGCCCGACCCCCACCCGCGAGGACCTGCAGGCCCGGTTCGAGCGCGCCTACTGGGACCGTTTCCGCGTCTCCCTGCCGGAAATCCGCCCCGCGCTTGTGAACCTCAGCGTCTCGGTGATCGGGGTGCGGCGCGAGATCGACCTCGCGCTGCTCATCGACCCCGCCGGCCAACGCGCCACGCTGGCCGAAGCGCAGACCGGCGTCCGCCCCGTCTGGTTCGACGCGGGCTGGCTGGACACCCCCGTCTACCGTCGCGAGCACCTCCCCCAGATGGTCGAGATCGCCGGCCCCGCCATCGTCGAGCAGCTCGACGCCACGCTGGTCATCGACCCCTTCTGCACCGCCCGCGGCGACGCCGACGGCAACCTGATGATCGAGCTCGGAGTTTCGGAATGACCCCCCTCGATCCCATCACCCTGTCGGTCATCCAGGCCGGCCTCTCGCAGACCTGCGACGAGATGGATCTCGCCTTCACCCGCGCGGCCTTCTCGCCGGTGATCGCCGAAGCCAACGACCGGGCCGACGGCATCTATTCGGCCGTCGACGGCTCGCTGATCGCCCAGGGCCCCGACGGCCTGCCGGTCTTCGTCGGCGCGATGCAGGAGAGCACCCGCGTGCTGGTGGAGCGGATCCGCGCCGGCATCACCGCCGCCCCGGAACCCGGCGACGTCTACATCGTCAACGACCCCTATCTCGGCGGCACCCATCTGATGGACGTGCGCTTCGCCCGCCCCTTCTACCGCGACGGAAAAATCTGGTGCTGGCTGTCCAATACCGGCCATTGGCCTGACACCGGCGGCGCGGTCCCGGGCGGCTTCTCGGCCTCGGCCACGTCGGTCGAGCAGGAAGGCCTGCGCCTTCCCCCGGTGCGGCTCTTCAAGAAGGGCGTTCTGGACCAGGAAATCTATCAGATCATCTGCTCCAACATCCGCGTCGCCGAGCAGCGTATAGGCGACGTGAAGGCCCAGGCCGCGGCGCTGGACGTGGGCGCCGCGCGGCTGGAGAAGATGCTCGACCGCTACGGCGACGCGGTGGTCGAACAGGCCATCGCCGAGCTGCGCGCCCGCGCCGCCGAGCAGACCCGCGCCCATATCCGCGGCATCCCCGAGGGCCGGTTCGAGTCCGTGGCCTGGGTCGATTCCGACGGCGTGGTCGATGAGCCGCTGGCGATCCGCCTCGCGGTCGAGCGTCACGGCGACGGGCTGGTCTTCGACTTCGCAGGCTCCTCGCCGCCCTGCATGGGGCCGATGAACTCGGTGCGCTCGACCACGCTCTCGGCCGTCTACCTCGCGATGCGCCACATCTTCCCGGACGTCCCGATCTCCGCCGGCGCGTTCGAGCCGCTGGAGGTGCGCGGCATCGAGGGCACCTTCCTCGACGCCCACTACCCGCGCCCGGTGTCAGGCTGCGCGGCCGAAACCTCGCAGCGCATCGCGGAGTCGGTGTTTCTCGCCCTGGTCAACGCCATCCCCGACAAGGTCACGGCGGCTCCCGCCGGCACCTCCGGCAACTTCGGGCTCGGCGGGTCGGACCCGGCCAAGGGGCGGAATTTCGTGATGTATCAGCTGTCGGGCGGCGGCTATGGCGGCTCGGCGCTGGGCGACGGGCTGTCGAACGGCTGCTCGACCATCGGCATATCCAAGGCCCCGCCGGTGGAGATCATGGAGCAGCAGTTCCCCATTCTCTTCCGCCATTACGCGCTGCGCGAGGGTTCGGGCGGCGCAGGCACGGCGCGCGGCGGCCTCGGCCTCGACTACGAGATCGAGCTGCGCCGCGGCGAATCCCGGGCGAGTTTCGTGATGGACCACGGCCGCTACGGCCCCCCCGGTGTGCGCGGCGGGGGCGACGGCGCGCCGAACACCATCGAGGTGGTGCGCGACGGCGTCTCCCACATCCCCAAGCATCTGTCGAAGGAGCAGGACATCGCGCTCCGTCCCGGCGACCGGGTGCGGGTGGGGACGCCCGGCGGCGGCGGCTACGGCGACCCGTTCGCGCGCGATCCGCAGGCGGTGGCCGAGGATGTTCGGCTGGGCCGGGTTTCGCTCGCGGAGGCCGCGGCGCTTTACGGCGTGGCGATGACGGGCGCGGAGGTCGATCCGCCCGGCACCGCGGCGCTGCGTGCGGCGCGCGACCGCGACGCCTCGTAGGGCGGGTGCGAACCCGCCGCGCGGGAGGGGCAGGCGCGAACCATGACGCGAAGCGTCGGCGGGTTTTCACCCACCCTGCGCCGGATGAGGCGTCAGGTATGGATGCCGAAGGGCAGGTAGATCGGGCAGACCCGCGTCGCGGCCACGATCAGCATCACCACGCCGACGATCCCGGCGACCCAGGCCCACACGCCCACGAGCACGAAGGCGGCCAGCGCCAGCAGCGCCGCGCCCAGGATGAGGCGCACGATCCGGTCCAGCGTTCCGACATTGGCGGTCATTGAGAATCCTCCCGATACGTCGCCCGCCAGTCGGGCGCGGCTCGATCCTGCGCCAGGCCGGGGGCGGCCGCGTTGATGCAAATCATACCGGCGGCTGATCGCGCGCGATGCGGCGCGCCCGCATTCCCTGTGCCGGCGCGCCGGACCTCGCCGCCCGCACGCCGCGGCCGCCGCCGATAAAAAATCAGGCCAACCCGAACAGCGCCTTGCACCGCTCCAGCAGCCGCCGCCGGTCGGCGATGCCGTTGACCCCGCCGTTGATCACCTTGGTCACCCGCATCAGGTCGTCCCGGTCCGCCGCTGCGTTCAGGCCGCGGTCGGACCAGTACCAGCCCGCCACCCCGACGCAGAGGTCGAGGTCCTCGGCCACCACGGTCGGGGTGGACATGATCTCGTCCTTGCGGCCCACGGCCTCGGCGAATTTCTCGTAATTGTAGCGCCCCGTGAGCTGGATCAGCCCGCGGCCCTTGAACCGCTCGCCGTCGCCCGACTGGACGTTGCCCAGATCCGTCCGCCCCTCATAGGCGACGCCGGAGGCGATCTCCTCCTGGAACCTCAGCTCGCCGCTCTCATGCCCGATCTGGGCGAGGAAATGCGCCTGGCGCAGCGGCGTGGTCACCTCGAACCGCGCGAAGCAGCGGGCGATGGGCTCATGGAACGTCTCCACCTTCTCCGGCGCCGCCGCCAGCATCGCCAGCCGCAGCAGCCGCTCCGAAAACACCGGCTTCACGCCCGCGCGCAACGCACGTTCCGTCCCCGCGCCGGGGGTCGCCACCGAGTCCGGCTCGGTCATCCCCAGCAGCGCGGTCTGCGCCGCTTCGATCCCCACCCGCGTCTTCTCGCCATAGATGCCATCGGGTTTCAGCGGCGCCTCCAGCGCGATCCGCCCGTCCTCGGCGGCGTGGTTGAGCAGCAGCTGCACCGTCTCCACATCGTCGCGGATATTGGGGCGCTTGGGCCCGACCTCGGCCGAAAGCAGCGAGGTCATGGCGCCCGGCGCCGCCGCCGGGACCTCCCGCGCAGCGGGTGCAGGGGCGCCGGACGCGATATCGCCGGCGGAAAACGGGGCCATGGCGGGGCGTGCCGGCGGAGACGGCGACGCCGCGGGAGCGAGCACCGAGCCCGCCACGCGCCGGGGCGGGGCGCTCACCCCTTCGCGCCGCTCGAAATGGGGGGTGTCCTTGAAGCTCGTCCAGTTGCCGCCCCAGGCGTTGGCGGGGTCCAGCCCCTCCCAATAGTCGCCGAGCGTCTGGAGCACGAGCTTGTCATAGCACAGCTCCAGCCCCTCCCCGTCGCGGACGAAGAAGTTCAGGTCGATGGCCAGCCGCTTCATGTGCTGGCTCGACAGGGTCTTCGAGCGCCCCTCCCGCATATGGATGCGCTGCTGTTCGATGGTGCGGTAAAGCTCGCCCGCCGAGACCACGAAGCCGAGGTCATGCGCCCGGCCGATCAGGCGCGCGACGTCGCGCAGGAAGCGGTCCTGCTCCGTCACCAGGCTCACGGCTTCGCATCCGGTTCACGCGCGATGCGCGAGGTTTCGATGAAGGATTCGATGGTGTCGTTCTTGCGGCTGGAGCTTTGCGACGACCCGAAGAAGAACTGGATGATGGCCGACAGCGTCACCCCCAGCAGGAATCCCAGCACCGTGTCGACGATGCGCGACTGGGCGAGCCCGGCGCTGGTCAGGTCGCCGGCCGCGTCGACCGAAAAGGTCGCGCCGAACGATGCCCAGCCGATGAAGGCGAAGGTCAGCGCGGTGATGGTGGTCGCGTAGAGATAGATGAAGTTGCGGGCGAGCCAGTCGTCGGACCGCAGGGCGGCGCGCTGCAGGGCGCGGGCGTTCTCGCGGTCCTCGTTGGCGAGCCGGCGCCGCTCGATCTCCGAGACGTCCTGCGCCTTGGCGGCCTCGAGCAGCAGGGCCTGGTTCTGCAGCTCGAACGCCTTGAGGCGGATCCACTGCGCCTCGGTCAGCTTCTGCTCGGCCACGTCCTCGATCCGGATGCCGGTCTGATCCTCGATCAGCCTGGCCACCTTCTGGGCGCCTGCGTCGGCCGCGCCCGAGAACACGCCGGTCAGCAGGTCCAGCCCGCGACTGGCGAGCGCCGGGACCACGGCGGCGCCGAGCGCCCCCAGCAACGGCAATACCATGGACCTCGTCCTCCCCGCCTCCGCTTGTGCGAAAAGTCACTTTCTCCTTTCAGGGAAAGGACTTGGCGAAAAGAGAATGCGAAAACTTCCCTTAAGTCAACATGAAGCCGCGCCGTTGGGGCAGGCCTCCGCAGTCCGCCCGTCAGCCGAGGCGTCACGGATGACGGGGCCCGGACCGGTCGGGGGTCAGACCACCACTTCGCGCGGCGCCTGCTCGCCCACGCCGAACACCCGCTTGTAGCGCGCGATCTCCGCCGCCGGGCCGGTGGCCTTCAGGGGGTTGTCCGACAGCTTCACGCAGGGCCGCCCGTCCGCCGACACCGCCTTGCAGACCAGGCTGAACGGAGCGAGCCGGTCGCCCGGCGCCAGTCCGCGGAAATCGTTGGTCAGCAGCGTGCCCCAGCCGAAGGACACCTTGGCGCGGTCGGCGAAGCGCGCGTAAAGCTGCTCGATCAGGTCGATGTCCAGCCCGTCCGAGAAGATGATCCGCTTCTCCGACACGTCCTGGCCGTGCCGCTCCCAGAAGGCGATGGCGGCCTCGGCGGCTTCGAACGGGTCGCCGCTGTCGACCCGCACCCCGGTCCAGCGCGCGATCCATTCGGGCGCATGGGCGAAGAAGCCGGCCGACCCGAACGTGTCGGGCAACACGATGCGCAGATTGCCGTCGTAGTCCTTCTGCCACTCCTCCAGCACGCGGTAGGGGGCGGCGGCGAGCGCTTCGTCGTCGTCGCCGGCCAGCGCGCAGTAGACCATCGGCAGCTCATGGGCGTTGGTGCCGATGGCCTCGATGTCCTGGCGCATGGCGACCAGGCAGTTGGAGGTGCCGGTGAAGCGCGGGCCCAGTCCCTCGATCATCGCCTGCACGCACCAGTCCTGCCAGAGGAACGAGTGCCGCCGCCGCGCCCCGAAATCGGCCACCGCCACGTCGGGCAGCTTCTGAAGCCGCTGGATCTTGTCCCAGACGCGGCTCATCGCCCGGGCGTAAAGGATCTGCAGCTCGAACTTGCCCATGTCGCGCAGCACGGCGCGCGAGCGCAGCTCCATCAGGATGGCGAGCGCGGGGATCTCCCACATCATCGCGTCCATCCACGGGCCCTCGAAGGTCAGCTCGTATTGATCGCCGCGACGCTCCAGATGGTAGTCGGGGAAGCGGAAATTATCGAGCCACTGCATGAAATCCGGCGTGAACATCCAGCGCTTGCCGTAGAACGTGTTCCCCCGCAGCCAGGTGCTTTCCCCCCGGGTCAGGCGCAGGGTGCGGACATGGTCGAGCTGCTCGCGCAGCTCCCCCTCGTCGATCAGGCGGGCGAGCGGCACCGCGTCGGAGCGGTTGATCAGCGAGAATTCCACCCGCGCCTCGCGGCGGTTGCGGAACACGCTCTGCGCCATCAGCAGCTTGTAGAAATCGGTGTCGATGACCGAGCGGACGATCGGGTCGATCTTCCATTGGTGGTCGTGAACGCGCTGGGCGATGTTGATCATGGGCGTGGGCCGGACAGGGGCGGGTCGGCGCGGCCCGGGGGCCGCGTCGCCGCGAACGGGATCAGGAGATGCGGACCAGCAGGCGCAGAAGATGCGCCCGGTCCTCGGCGTCGAGCGGGGCGAGCGTCGCCGCAGTCACCGCCAGGGCGGCGCCGGCGACGTCGCCGAACAGGGCCTCGCCGGCTTCGGTCAGCGACACGATCAGGCGGCGGCGGTCGTCGGTGGAGGCGGCGGTCGACACCAGCTCGCGCTTGGCGAGCCGGTCGATCACGCCCTTGATGGTGGCCGCGTCCATGGCGGTGGCCCGGCCGAGCTGGTTCTGGCTGACGGGGCCGTCCTCGTGCAGCTTGGCCAGCGCCGCGAACTGGCGCGGGGTCAGGTCGGGGATGTGGTCGGAGAAGATCGACAGATGCCGCTGGTTGGCCCGGCGCAGCATGTGGCCAACCTGGGATTCCAGCCGGTAGGCGTCGGCGTCCGCGGCCGGGTCCGAGGCGGCGTGCAGGCCGGGCTGAGAGACGGGCTTGGCGCTCATCTCGGAGCCCGAATCCCGGCTCGCGTCGGGGTCCGCGTCGGGGCCGGACGCGTTGCGGCGGGCCCCTCGGGGGCCGTCCGCCGCCTGGGCCGCGCCGCGCGTCCTGCTCGCGCCCGCCTTGGTCGCCATCGCCACGTCCGCCATCCTCCGCCACGCCGGTACGGTTTCCTCCCTAGCTCAACCACCGCGGAATTGACAGGGCCGCGGGCGGGCGCGCGAGTCGATTGACAACCTGCGAGGGCGGGGCGCAGGCTGTGTTTGCACGCAAACGATCGCGGCGCAGCCCCTCGCCAAAGCGCGCCTTTCCCGCCGCCGTCGCCGCAGGAAAGGCCCACGCCAGGGAGCCCCGCCGCCGGAGACGCCGATGAGCTACGAGCGGCCCGAGAGCCTCGAACGCGCGCTGGCGTTGCGCGCGGGGATGTCCGGCGCGGGGCAGGGCGAGGCCGGCCGGACCGGGGCGCCGGGCGCGGCCTCCAGGATGACGCTGGCAGGGGGCACCGACCTCTACGCCCTGACCACGCGGGCGACGCTGCCCGGCTCGGTGCTCGACCTCACCGCCTGCGCGGCGCTGCGGGGGATCGCATGCGGGGCGGACGGGCTGCGCATCGGGGCCGCCGCGACCTGGTCCGAGATCGTCGCCGCCCGCCTTCCCGCCGCCTGCGCCGGGCTGGTCTCCGCCGCGCGCGAGGTCGGCTCGATCCAGATCCAGAACCGCGGCACCCTCGGCGGCAATCTCTGCAACGCCTCCCCCGCCGCCGACGGGGTCCCGCCGCTCCTGAGCCTCGACGCGGAGGTCGAGCTCGCCTCGGTTCGCGGAACCCGCCGGCTGGCCCTGCCGGACTTCCTGCTCGGCCCCCGGCGCACGGCGCTGGCCGGGGACGAACTGCTGGTCGCGGTGATCCTCCCCTCCGCCGCGCTGGCCGGGCGGGGGGCTTTCGTCAAGCTGGGCGCGCGGGCGCATCTCGTCATTTCCATCGCCATGGCCGCGGTCCGGCTGGAGGTGTCGGGCGGCGCGGTGCGCGCGGCCGCGCTGGCGCTGGGCGCTTGCGGTCCGGTGGCGACCAGGCTGCCGGCGCTGGAAGCGGCGCTGATCGGCCGCCCCGCCGACGCTTCCCTCGCCGCGTCGATCACCGAAGCGGCCCTCGCCCCCCATATCGCCCCCATCGACGACATCCGCGCCGACGCCCCCTACCGCGGCCGCGCCGCCGCCGAGATCCTGCGCCGCGCCCTTCTGGCCGCGCTGCCCGACGCCCGCCTCGCTGCGGAGACCGCCGCATGAGCCCCGACTCCGCCTTCGCCGACTCCGCCGCCGTCTCGGGCATCGAGCTGTTCCTGGACGGCCGCCCCGCGCGCCTCAAAGCCGACCCGGCCCGGCGCCTGTCGGACGCGCTGCGCGAGGTGGCCGGCGTCCGCGGCGTGAAATCGGGCTGCGACTCGGGCGATTGCGGTTCCTGCACGGTCCTGCTCGATGGCGCGCCGGTCTGCGCCTGCCTCACCCCGCTCGGCCAGGCGGCGGGGCGGGCGGTGACCACCGTCGCGGGCCTCGGCGGGCCGGCGGTCAACGCGCTGCAACGGTCGTTCCTGCGCCACGGCGCGGCGCAATGCGGGATCTGCACGCCCGGCATGCTGATGGCCGCCACCGCCCTGCTGGCCGCCACCCCGCGCCCGACGCGGGGCGAGGCCGAGGACGCGCTCGGCGGCGTGCTCTGCCGCTGCACGGGCTATTCGAAGATCATCGACGCGGTCTGCGCCGCCTGGTCCGAGACGCCGGGCGCCGCCGCCGCCCTCGCCCCCGAACACGCCCCCGTCGGCGCGAGGATCGAGCGTCTGGACGGCCTCCCCAAGGTCAATGGCGCCGAAACCTTCGGGGCCGATGCCTGGCCCGAGGGCGCCCTGGTGCTGCGCGCCCTGCGCTCCCCCCATCACCGCGCGGGCTTCGAATTCGGCGACCTCGCGGGTTGGGTCGCCGCCCGCCCCGGCCTCGTCGCCGCCTTCACCGCCGCCGACATTCCCGGCCGCAACCGTTTCGGGGTGATCCCGGACTGCGCCGACCAGCCGGCGCTCGCCGAGCCCGCCGCCGGCGCCCGTTTCCGGGGCGAAGCCGTCGCCCTCATCGCCGGCGAGGCCGAGGCGATGGCCGGCCTCGACCTGTCCGATTTCCCGGTGACCTGGACGCCGCTGCCCGCCGCCCTGACCCCTGATCAGGCGACGGCCCCCGGCGCCGCCCTCCTCCACCCCGACCGCCCGGGCAACCTGCTGATCCGAGGCCTCGTCCGACAGGGCGACGCCGAGGCCGGGTTGGCCGCCGCCGCCGAGGTGGCCGAAGTCGACTTCGAAACCGCCTATGTCGAGCACGCCTATATCGAGCCGGAGGCCGGCGCCGCCTGGCTCGACGGCGACGTCCTGGTCATCGCCGCCTGCACGCAGGCTCCGGTGATGGATCGCGACGACGTGGCTTTGGTGCTGGGCCTGCCGAAGGAACGGGTGCGGATCGGGGTGGCCGCGGCGGGGGGCGGCTTCGGCGCGAAGCTCGACCTGTCGGTGCAGCCGCTGCTGGGGCTCGCGGTCCTGAAGCTGGGTCGGCCCTGCCGGATGGTGTTCAGCCGCGCCGAGTCCATGGCCTCCACCACCAAACGGCACCCGGCGCGGATGCGCGGGAGGATCGGGGCGGACGCCTCGGGCCGTATCGTGGCGATGGATTTCGACGGGGATTTCAACACCGGCGCCTATGCCAGCTGGGGGCCGACGGTGGCGAACCGGGTGCCGGTTCACGCCTCCGGCCCCTATCGCACCCCCAACTACCGGGCCGAGGCGCGGGCGATCCACACCAACGGCACGCCGTCGGGCGCCTTCCGCGGCTTCGGCGTGCCGCAGGCGGCGCTGGTGCAGGAGACGCTTTATGATGACCTGGCGATCCGGCTCGGCATCGACCGCCTCGCCTTCCGCCGACTGAACGCGCTGGGCGAGGGCGAGGCGACGGTCTGCGGCCAGGTGCTGCGCGGCGTAGGCATCCGCGCCTGCCTCGATGCGCTGGCGGAGCCTTGGGCCGAGGCGCTCGCCCGCGCCGAGGCGGCGAATGCCGGCGGCTCCGGCCTGCGGCACGGGGTCGGCGTCGCATCCTGCTGGTATGGCTGCGGCAATACCGGCCTGCCCAATCCCTCCACCGTGCGGGTGGGGGTGCGGGCCGACGGGCGGGTGGTTCTGCATCAGGGGGCGACGGATATCGGGCAGGGCTCGAACACCGTCATCGCCCAGATCTGCGCCGAGGCGCTGGGCATCGCCCCCGAGGCGATGGTCCTGATCGGACCCGACACCGCGCTGACCCCGGATTGCGGCAAGACCTCCGCCTCCCGCCAGACATTCGTCACCGGGCGCGCGGCGCAGGCGGCCGGGGCGGCGCTGCGCGCGCAGCTGCTGCGGCTCGCCAATCTGGGCGAGGATGCGCGCCTGCGGGCGAGCGCTTCCGGCATCGAGGCGACGGCGCGGGGCGAGACGCGGACGCTGGATTTCTCCCGCCTGACGCCTTCCCCCGAAGCGGCGGCGCAGGGCTATGCGCTGATGGCGGAGGCCCGCTACGACCCCCCGACCACGCCGCTCGACGCCGACGGGCAGGGCGCGCCCTACGCGGTCTACGGCTATGGCGCCCAGCTCGCCGAAGTGACGGTCGACATGGCGCTGGGCACGGTGAAGGTCGCGCGGCTGGTGGCGGCCCATGACCTCGGCCGGGTGATCAATCCGATGCTGGCCGAGGGGCAGATCGAGGGCGGGGTGGCGCAGGGCCTCGGCCTCGCGCTGATGGAGGAATTCATCCCCGGCCGCACCGAGAACCTGCACGACTACCTGATCCCCACCACCGGCGACATGCCGACGATCCGCTCGATCCTGCTGGAGACGCCGGACCCCGAGGGGCCGTTCGGCGCGCGGGGCCTGGGCGAACACGCGCTGATCCCCACCGCGCCGGCGATCCTCAACGCGATCCGCCACGCCTCGGGCGCCCGGATCACCCGGGTTCCGGCGCTGCCGCATCGGGTGCTGGCCGGGATCGACGCGGCGAAAGCGGCGGGGTGGGCGCCATGACCGGCGGGCGCCGCGCGACGCTCTCGGCGCGCGCGTGCCGCGCGACGTTCTCAACGCGCGCGTGCCGCGCGATGTTCGAAACGCGCGCGTGCCGCGCGACCGCCGTCCCGAGCGCCATGACGTTCCGCCCGCGCGGCGGGGCCACGGGGCGCCGGGCGGCGCCGGGCGCCAGGCCGGGAGGGCGGGCATGATGGACGGAACCGAGACTTCGACCCCCCCCGTCGCCGCCGAAAAAATCCGCTGCGACGCCTGTCCGGTGATGTGCTACGTGGCTGAGGGCAAGACCGGCGCCTGCGACCGCTATGCCAACCAGGACGGGCGCATCATCCGCTGCGATCCGCTCACCGTGCTCGACGCGGCGCTGGCGGCGGGGGAGGCGGTGACCCCGTTCCTCGACGTGCCCTGGGACGGGGGGCCGGCGCCGGATGCGCGCCGCTTCGTCACCGGGCTCGGCGCCGGGACCACTTACCCGGATTACAAACCCGCGCCCTTCATCGTGTCGCGCCAGGTCGAGGGCGCCGACCTGATCACCGTCGTCACCGAGGCCATCTTCTCCTATTGCGGCGCCAAGCTGAAGATCGACACCGACCGGCATCTGGGGGACGAGGCCGCCACGGTGCGCGTCGACGGCGAGCCGGTGGGCCATGTCACCACCGGCGAATACGGGAGCCAGATGCTCAGCCTCGGGGGCGTGCGCCACCTGACCGGGGGCGAGAAGCGCGAGGGCCGGGTGACCTGCGACGCCCTCCTGCGCCTGTGCAACCGCGAGGCGGTGGAGCTGACCATCGACGGCGGCGCCACCGTCATCGCCCAGGCCGGCGTCGCGCCGATCATCGACGGGGTCGCGGAGACCCGGATGCGCGTCGGCTGCGGCTCCGCCACCATCGGCATGTTCGCCACCCAGTGGCAGGGGCTCGCCGACGAGGTGGTCGTGGTCGACGACCACATCACCGGCGTCGTCTCCGAACACGCCGCGGGCAAGGAGATCGGCTGGCCCGACACCGGCATCCGCATCAACGGCCGCCGCTCCACCCCCGGGCGCTACTTCAAGGTGGCGAAGCCCGGCAAAGGCTGGGGCGGGGCCGACATCGACGACCCGTTGCAGATTCTCGGCGCGTGGAACCCGAAAAAAGGCGCCCGCCCCGGCCTGCGCCTGCTGATGGTCTCCACCACCGGCGAGCAGCATGGGTTCTACGTGCTGGACGCGGACCTGATCCCGCGCCCCGCGCCGTTGCCCGAGGCGCTGAGAGGCCCGGTCGCCGTCATCGAGGAGAATTGCGAGCCGGCGATGACCACGGTGATGTTCGTGGGCGGCGCGGGGGGCAGCCTGCGGGCCGGGGTCACCGGCAACCCGGTGCGCCTGACGCGGTCGGTGCAGGCGGGGCAGACAAAGGTGACCTGCGCCGGCGCGCCGGTCTGGATCTGGCCGGGCGGCGGCATCACCCTGATGGCCGACGTGATGGACCTGCCCGAGCGGTCCTTCGGCCACGTCCCCACCCCGGCGCTGGTGGCGCCGCTGGAATTCACCCTGACGCGGGAGGCCTACGCAGCGATGGGCGGGCATATGGACGCCATCCGCTCGGTCGAAGACGTGCTGGCGAGGGGCGGCGAATACGGCGGCGCGACCCGCGGACTGGGGCCCGGGCCTGCGTCGGAGATGTCATGGCCCTGGCCCCGGTGAGCGCGGCGGCCGCGCCGCCCGGCTGGCGCGCGCAGGCGGCGATGCTGCCCGACGGGCGGCGGCTGCACCTGCATCACGGCCCCATCGACCTTCTGGCGGAAGCCTTCGGCGACCCCGCCGAAATCCGCGCCGCCCTGGCCCAGGCGGAGGCGCGCTTCGCCTCGGTGCTCGGCGCGCTGGTGGCGGAGCTTTCGGCGCTGCGCGCCCCCCTCGACCCCACGGCCCCGCCGCCCGCGGGCCCGGTGGCGCGACGGATGTGGGCCGCCTGCCTGCCCCATGCCGGAGCCTTCGTGACTCCGATGGCCGCGGTGGCGGGCGCGGTGGCCGACGACGTGCTGGCGGCGATGACCGAGGGCAGGGACCTCGCCCGCGCCTATGTCAACAACGGCGGCGACGCCGCGCTGATGCTGACCCCCGGCGAGGCGATGACCGTGGCGCTGGGCGAGCCCGACCGCATCGGCGCCGGCCGCGCCCTGATCCGGGCGGAGGATGCGGCCCGCGGCGTCGCCACCTCCGGCTGGCGGGGGCGCAGCTTTTCGCTGGGCATCGCCGACGCGGTCACGGTGCTGGCGCGGACCGCCGCGGAGGCCGACGTCGCCGCCACGCTGATCGCCAACGCCGTCGACCTGCCCGGCCACCCCGCCATACGCCGCGGGCCGGCGCGGGGCGAGGCGCCCGACAGCGACCTCGGCGACCGGCTGGTCACGCTCGACGTCGGGCCGCTGACCGAAGCGGAGGCGGAGGCGGCGCTCGCCTCCGGCCTTCTCGTCGCCGAAACCATGCGCGCGCGCGGCCTGATCGAGGCCGCCGCGCTGACCCTCGCAGGCCGGACCCGCGTCGCGGGCGCCCCGCGCCTGACGGGGCCAAGGGAGATGAAACCATGACCCCGTTCCCGATCCGCCGCACCGCCCTGATCGTCGAAGAGATCTTTCACGAGGGCGGCCCCGCCCCCGAAATCCCGCGCCGCCGCGCCGCGATGCTCGCCATCGTGAAAAACCCCTTCGCCGGCGCCTACGCGGCCGAGCTGGCGCCCGCCATGGACGCGCTCAAGCCGCTCGGCGCGATGATGGCCGCGCGGCTCGTCGAGGCGATGGGCGGCCCCGATCAGGTCGACGCCTACGGCAAGGGCGCCATCGTCGGCGAGGGCGGCGAGATCGAGCATGGCGCGCTCTGGCATGTGCCGGGCGGCTACGCGATGCGGGCGCTGGTCTCGCCCTCCAAGGCCATCGTGCCCTCGGCGATGAAGGTGGCCGGCATGGGCGCGCGGCTCGACGTGCCGCTCGGCCATGTGAACGCCGCCTATGTCCGCTCGCATTTCGATGCGATGGAGGTGGGGCTGCCCGACGGGCCGCGGGCGGGGGAGATCCTCTTCGCCCTGGTCATGGCGCAAGGCGGCCGGGTCCACAGCCGCATGGGCGGGCTCGAGGCCTGGGACGTCGAGGGCGCGGACGGGCTGCGCTGAGGGGCGTGGAAAACCCCGGGCGACGGCAGGAGCGTCGCCGCCCGGGGGGCGAGTAGGCCGTGTCGCCCGCCGGTGGGACGGCGGGCAGGCCATGTCGCCAAGCGCGCGGGTCGTTGACCGCGCGCCAACCCGCCGAACGCACCGCTTGGGGTGCGGACGCTTCGGCGGGCTCATGACGACAGGTTCCCCCAGCGTCACGGGCACAAGCGCGGAGGTAGCTTACGCTGCGACGCAGTAAAACGGCCTGTATCCGATCTTCTGTCGGAATCGTCGGTGAAGTTCGATTTTTTTCATGAGATGGAAAGGTTAATAGACTGTTTCACTTATGATAATTGGCAGGCGACTTTGGTTTTCAGCCCGCGGAAAGCGCCGGTTTTGACAGCGTCGCCCTTGATTGGAAAAAGGTTTTTCGAAGGGATCGACGACGGCGGCTCCGCCCGCTTCAGTTTTCGCCCAAAGGCCCCATCTCGGGCCGCGAGATGCCGTTCATCAGCAGATCGAGAAAGATCTCGGAGATCTGCTCGGGCGTTTTCGATTCGTCGTCCGAATACCAGCGCAGGATCCAGTTCACCGCGCCGAGGAAGTAATTCGAGGTGATGCGCACATCCACCGGCCGGATCGCGCCTTCCTCGATCGACTTGGTCAGCAGCATCCGGGAATAGCGGTCGAGCTGGCGACGCCGCTCCAGCAGCTGTTCGCGCTTGTCCTCGGGCAGGGCCATCAGGTTGGCCTGGGTGGTGAAGGCGCCGCGCTCCTCCATCAGCAGGACCATGAAGCGGCGATAGAGGTGGCGCAGCCGCTCGTAGCCCGCGCCGCCCAGCGCCTCGGTCTCCAGCCGCGCGGTTTGCCCGCAATCGTAGGAAAGGCGCAGACACTCGAACAGCAGCTGCTCCTTGTTCTTGAAGTAATAATAGAGCGCGGTCTTGGACACCCCGATCTCCTCGGCGATGTCGTCGAGCGAGGTCCCGTGATAGCCTTTCTCGTTGAAGGCCCGCGCGGCGACGCGCAGGGCGACCCGGCGCTTGAGCTCCCGCTGCTCGGCGCGCGAGGCGACCACTCCGTCCCAGCTCGGCATGTCACGGGCTCCTTCAAGGTTGCGGGAGCGTTGTAACCCGGCGCGGGCAGGGGCGCGAGGGCGAACGCGGCCGCACCTCGCGCGTCGCCGCGCGCATCGACCCGCGGGTCGGTGCGCGCGGGCGGATCGCGCCGGCCCGCGCCGGTCGCGGCCCGGCATGCGCCGAAACGTCAAATCCGCGCGACGTGAAGCGGGCGACCCGCCGGGCGGGCCTCTTGTTGACGGACGGTTGGAAAAATGGTCTCAATCGTCGAAACAGAAGCCGGCGCGCCGATGCCGGACATTTCAGGGGAAACGCGAAACCCTCTCGCAGCCGCGATCGACCGGGCGCATCCGATGCGCGCCGCGCGTCGTCCATCCCGCCGATCCGGCGGGCGGGCGACGCATGGGAAGCCGGACGACGCCGAGGTCCGCGCGGGAGGCGTTCGGGGAGGCCGGAGCGCGGGAGGCGCGCCGGCGCCGGAAAGAAAAAGGGAGAACGTCATGACCGAAGACCGCAAGGGCATCGATCGCCGCGCGCTGATCCGGGGCGGCGCGCTGGGCGTGATCGCCGCGCCGGCGCTGATCGGCAAGGGCATCGCCAAGGGCGAAATCAACTGGCGGGTGCAGTCGCACTGGCCCAAGGCCTCGGGCTCGTTCAACGACAGCCTCGGCAAGCTGGCCGAGGTGCTGGCCGAGAAGACCGACGGCCGCCTGACGCTGGAAACCTTCGGCGCCGGCGAATTCGCCAAGGGCCCGGAGATCTTCAACATCGTCTCCAAGGGCGTGGTGCAGATGGGCACGACCTCGGCGTCGTATCTGGAGAACTACGGCACCTGCGCCGGCTTCGCCTACGGCATCCCCGGCACGCTGCGCAACAGCTGGGAGATCATGCATCTTCTGAAGAATCTCGGGGTGGAGAAGCTGTTCGCCGACGAGATCCTGGAAGAGGGCGTGATCTACCGGTCCGAAAAGGTCTACCCGACCGAGCTGGTGATCTCGAAGGAGGTCAAGTCGGTCGACGACTTCCGCGCCCTCAAGCTGCGGTCCTCGGGCGCGATGCTCGACTACCTCTCCTCCGCCGGGGCCTCGGCCAGCTACATCGCGGGCTCCGAGCTCTACCAGGCGCTGTCCTCGGGCGTGGTCGACGGGGCGCATTGGGGCGCGGCCATCGGCGCCAAGTCGATGTCGCTGTGGGAGGTCTGCAAATACCACATGAAGCCGCCGCTCGGTTACACCTCCGACGGCTGGCTGGTCAACGCCGACGCGGTGGAGGACCTGCCCGACGACATCCGCCTGATCTTCCTCAGCACCCTGGAGGAGCGGTTCTACCTGCGCTCGGTCGAGTATCTCGAGGGCGAGGCCGAGGCGCTGACCGCGGGCGTCAAGGACGACGGCGTCATCGTCGCAGACTTCCCTGACGACGTGCTGGCGCTGTTCGCGCAGGCTTCGGGCGAGATCCTGAAGAAGGAGGCCGAGAAGAGCGAGAAGGCCGCCCAGTGCGCCGACGCGCTTAATGGCCTGATGAAGCACCTCGGCTACGTCTGAGCCCGAACGGCGCGGTCCGGACCGGTTCCGGGCTGCGCCATCCGGAAGCACACGGCGTCCGCGCCGAATTCAGCGGGTCACGCCCGGTCTTCATTGACCGGTTGATGCACGCGCGTCCATGATGCGCGCGCGCTCCGCCGGCGTCGAAGCGCCACGCACGGAACCCGCTGCGGACGGGGCGCGCTTAGGGAGGACAGACATGACCGAGACTTTCATGACCAGCCGTCGCGCCATGCTGGCCGGCGGCGGGGCCGCGGTGCTCGCCGCCCCCGCGCTGATCGGGCCGGCCATCGCCAAGGGCGAGGTCAACTGGCGCGTGCAGGCGGTGTGGCCCAAGGCCTCGGCCTCGTTCGACGGCAGCCTGCAGGTGCTCGCCGACATGCTCGCCGAGCAGACCGACGGCCGCTTCACCTGGGAGCTGTTCGGCGCCGGCGAATTCGCCAAGGGGCCGGAGATCTATGACATCGTGCGCAAGGGCGTGGTGCAGGCGGGGACCTCGTCCGCGTCCTACATGACCCAGATCGCCACGACCTCGGCCTTCGCCTACGGCATCCCCGGCACGCTGAACGACTACTGGCAGGTGGGCCATTACAACAAGAATCTCGGGATCGAGGCGCTGATGTCGTCCGAAACCGAAGAGGAAGGCGTGATCTACCGCGCCGAGAAATCCTATCCGACCGAGCTGGTGCTGTCGAAGGAAGTCAACTCGGCCGCCGACTTCGCCACCCTCAAGGTCCGCTCCTCGGGCGCGCTGCTCGACTACCTGTCGGCCGCCGGGGCCTCGGCCAGCTACATCGCGGGCTCGGAGCTTTACCAGGCGCTGTCGTCGGGCGTGGTCGACGGGGCGCATTGGGGCGCGGCCGTGGGCGCGAAGTCGATGTCGCTGTGGGAGGTCTGCAAGTATCAGATGCACCCGCCGCTGGCCTTCACCTCCGACTGCTGGGTGTTCAACGCCGACGCGATGGAGGATCTGCCCGACGACCTGCGGCTGATCCTGATGTCGCTGGTCGAGACCCGCTACTACGCGCGCACCGCCGAATATCAGCTGCTCGAGACCACGACCCTCAAGGAAGGCGTCGCCAACGAAGGCGTCGAGGTCCGCCAGTGGCCCGACGACGTGCAGGCGCTGTTCGCCAAGGCCTCCGTCGACATCTTGGAGGCCGAGGGCAACAAGTCCGAGAAGGCCGCGACCGCGGCCGGCAAGCTCAGGGAGCTGATGGACCAGCTCGGCATCGCCTGACCCCCGACGTCCCCCCCGCGGGGGGGGGGGGGGGGGGGGGG
>NZ_JBSRTQ010000050.1:0-26036 GCF_055129145.1 Albimonas sp.
CAGAAGCTGGTGAAGCAGGTGGCCGAGCTGGAGCACAAGTCGCGACGGCAAGACGTGTTGGTGGACGACGAGCTGATTTTTGCGTTTTACGACGCGCAGATTCCCGCCGAGGTGTGCAGCGGCGCCAGCTTTGAGCGCTGGTACAAAGACGCGCAGCGGCTCAACCCCAAGCTGTTGCTGCTGACCAAAGAAGAACTGATGCGCCACGAGGCGGCCGGCATCACCACGCAGGCGTTTCCCAAAACGCTGCGTCTGGGCGGTGTGGACTGCAGCTGCACCTACCTGCACGAACCTGGCGATCCGCGCGACGGCCTGAGTGTGGCCGTGCCCATTTTTGCGCTCAACCAGGTCAGCGAAGACCGCTGCGACTGGCTGGTGCCCGGCATGCTGAAAGACAAGCTGCTGGCGCTGCTGAAAACCCTGCACCAGCGCCCGCGCTCGCGCCTGGTGCCCCTGCCAGCCACGGCCGAGCGTTTTGCCACCGCGCTCACCGAGCCTGCGGTGTTCGGCGCTGGCAACCTGATGGACGCCTTGCTCAAGCTGGTGCGCGAAGCGACGCAGCTCGACATCGTGCGCAACGACATCAAGGTGGACATGCTCACCCCGCACCATTTCATGCACCTGCGCGTGGTGGACGAACACGGCCGCCAGCTGGGCCAGGGCCGCAGCCTGGCTGCGCTGAAGGCCGAGCTGGGCGGGCAGGCGCGTGGGGCGTTTCAGGCGCTGGCTTCGCTGAAGCTGGAGAGCTTGCGCCCGGCTCCGCCCGAGCCCAAGGCCGCCCCGGCACCCGCCGCTGCCAGCGGCGCCCGCCGTGTGGCCGCAGAGGCGCCCGCCGTGCCCGCCCCGGTCTTCGACTTCGAAACCGTGCTGCAGATCGCCCGCGACCGGGTCCGCGACAGCCACGAGAACCGCCGCCAGACCCTGTCCGGCATTTTCGAGGATCTCGACTACGACGCCTATCGCGCCATCCGCTACATCCCCGCGCGCCGGATCTGGACCGGGGAGGGGCTGGGCTTCGAGATCGACCTGCTCCCCCCGGGCTCGATCTACCGCGACGTGGTCGACATCGCGCTGGTCGACAACGGCGTGACCACCCCCCTGCCCTTCGATCCCACCGCGCTGCATTTCGACGAGAATCGCTTCAAGCTCCCCGACGGCCGCGCGCCGGAGGGGTCGGCCGACGGCCATTCCTGGACCGGGTTCCGGGTGCGCTATCCGATCAACCGGCCCGAAGTGCATGACGAGATCTCGGTCTTCCAGGGCGCGAGCTTCTTCCGCGGCATCGGGCGCGACCAGCTCTTCGGCCTGTCGGCCCGGGCGCTGGCGATCAACACCGGCGCGCCGGGCGGGGAGGAATTCCCCGTCTTCACCAAGTTCTGGCTGCACCGCCCCGCCCGCAACGCCACCGAGTTCAAGCTGCACGCGCTGCTCGAAAGCCAGTCGGTGGTCGGGGCCTACGAATTCCTGATCCGTCCGGGCGCCGAGACGGTGGTCGACGTCCGCTCCACCCTGATCCCGCGGGTGGACCTGCGCGAAGCCGGCATCGCGCCGCTGACCTCGATGTACTATTTCGGCGCGAAGGAGCGGGGGCGCGTCGACGATTACCGCGACGCGGTGCATGATTCGATGGGCCTGCAGATGCTGACGGGCCATGGCGAGCGGCTGTGGCGACCGCTGTCCAACCCCGCGACCCTGCAGCTCTCGGCCTTCCAGGACACAAATCCCCGCGGCTTCGGGCTGGTGCAGCGTCGCCGCGCGTTCGAAGACTACCAGGACGCCGAGGCGCGCTATGAAAAACGTCCCTCGGCCTGGGTCGCGCCGCTCGACGAATGGGGCGAGGGCGACGCGCGGCTGGTGGAGATCCCCACCGACAGCGAGTTCAACGACAACATCGTCGCCTTCTGGCGCCCCCGCCAGCCGCTGGCGGCGGCGCGCGAGCACGCCTTCGCCTACCGGCTCTACTGGTGCGCGCTGCCGCCGGACGAAGCGCCGGCGGCGCGGGTGATCAACACCCGCGCCGGACGCTCGGTGATCGAGGGCGAGCGGCGGATGATGGTGATCGATTTCGACATCGGCGACCGGCCGATCAACGACCTGCGCCCCAAGGTCGAGGCCGTCGGGGGCAAGATCCAGCATCTCAACCTGCGCTCGGTGCCGAAAGCCGGCGTGGCGCGGGTGGTGATCGGCTTCAACCCGCCCGACGGCGGCGGCATGGAATTCCGCCTGCAGCTGGTGAAGGCCGAGGGCGGGGAGCCGGTGTCCGAGACCTGGCTCTACCGCTGGACGCCGGCATGATCCCCGACGGCGCCCCCTCCGCCCACCCGGCGGGTGCGCCCGTATCCGATGCGGCGCGCGGCCTCGCGTCGGCCGCGGGCCCCGGCCCGACGCCGTCGGAGGCGCATCTGCGGATGCGCGTCCAGGATCTGCGCCGCGTGCCGCCGCGAGGCCGGTTCGCGCGGCCGACGGCGCGCGTGCTGGCGGCGCGGATCCTGTCGCTCGGCGGCGCGCTGTTCGTGACCTGGGTCGGCGCGGACCAGATGATGCTGGCCTTCGCCTCCGACCAGATCACCCCCCTGCAGCTGGCGCTGCGCTTCCTCTTCGTGCTGACCTTCGGCTGGATCGCCTTCCCGGCCTGCGCCGCGCTCGCCGGGCTGCTGCTGACCCCGCGGCCCCCCAAGCTCGACCAGACCGCGCCCCTGACCGCGCGCACCGCCATCGTGATGCCGGTCTACAATGAGGATTCGTCCGAGGTGATGGGCGCGCTCGCCGCCATGGGCCGCGGCATCGCAGCCCTCGGCCATGGCAAGGCGTTCGAGATCTTCATCATCTCCGACACCCGCGACGCCGACGCCTGGGCGCGCGAGACCACCGCCTTCGCAGCGCTTCGCGAGAGCCTGGGCGACGCGATGCCGGCGTGGTATCGCCGCCGCACGCTCAACACCGGGCGCAAGGCCGGCAACGTCCAGGACTTCGTGGAGCGCTGGGGCGCGCGCTACGACTTCATGCTGGTGCTCGACGCCGACAGCCTGATGCTGCCCGAGACCATCGTCGAGATGGTGCGCCGGATGCAGGCCGCGCCGGGCCTCGGCCTGCTGCAGACCACCCCGGCCCTGACTGGCGCGCTGACCCCCTTCGCCAAGCTGCAGGAATTCGCCGGCGGGCTCTACGGACCCGTGGTCGCGCGCGGCGTGTCGGCCTGGCAGGGCGACGACGGCAATTTCTGGGGCCATAACGCGGTGATCCGCGTGCACGCCTTCGCCGAGGCCGCGGGCCTGCCCGAGCTCCCGGGCCGCAAACCCTTCGGCGGCCATGTGATGAGCCATGACTTCGTCGAGGCCGCACTCCTGCGCCGCGCCGGCTGGCAGGTGCGCATGGACCCCGACCTCGAGGGAAGCTGGGAGGGGCTGCCTCAGTCGCTCGCCGCCTTCTCGGTGCGCGACCGGCGCTGGGCGCAGGGCAACCTGCAGCACGCGGCGATCATCGGCGCGCGCGGCCTGCGCTGGCCCAACCGGCTGCATATGGCGATCGGCATCGGCTCCTATCTCGCCTCGCCGGTCTGGCTGCTGATGCTGCTGGTCGGTCTGGTGATCACCGTGCAGGCGTCGTGGTATCGGCCCGAATATTTTCCCGCCACCTTCCAGCTGTTCCCGTCCTGGCCGCGATTCGACGTGGTGCGGATGACGTGGCTCTTCGTCGGCGCGATGGGGGTGCTGCTGCTGCCCAAGCTCATCGGCCTCGGCCGCGCGCTGGCGATCCCCTCGATCCGGCGGCGCTATGGCGGCGGGCTTCGGGTGTTCGCGGGCGCGGTGGTGGAACTGGCGCTGTCGGCGCTGGTCGCCCCGGTGATGATGCTGATGCAGACCCGGCACGTTATCGACATCCTCTCGGGCCGCGATTCCGGCTGGAACCCGCAGACCCGCGACGGCGTCGCCCCGCCCTGGGGCGAGGCGCTGGCCGAACATGCGGGGCACATCTTCGCCGGCGGGCTGCTCGCCGCCGCCCTGCTGGTCACCCAGCCCGAAGTGCTGATCTGGCTGTCGCCGGTGGTGGCGGGGCTGTTGCTGTCGCCGCTGCTGGCCCGCTTCGGGTCGGATCCGCGGATCGGGGCGGCGTTCTCGCGCGTGGGCCTGCTCGACACGCCCCAGACCCGCGCGCCGCATCCGCTGTGGAAGCAGGCCGCCGACGCCGGCGCCCGCATCGGGCGGGACGGGGCGCAGGGGCTGTCGGACCTCGCCGCCAACCCGCTGCTGGCGGAGGCGCATGTCGCGGGCCTCGGCGGGCCCGCGCCCGACGCCGCGACCGACGAGCCCCGCCATCTCGCCGCCCTCACCGCGCGGGCGAAGATCGACGCCGCCCGCGACGCGACCCAGGCCCTGTCCTGGCTGACCGCGCCGGAACGGGTGGAGCTCGCCGCCCGGCCCGAGCTGCTGGCGGCCCTCGCCGCCCGGCCTCCGGCGCTGACCGCCAAGGCCCCGCCGCGCCGCAAGCCTCGGCCGCCGGTCGCCCCGGCCCAGACGTCCGAAGCGTCGCCCGAGCCGTCGCCCGCCAGGGGCGCGGGGCGTCAGAGCCAGCCACGCTCCCGGTAATAGCTCAGCGCCCCCGGATGCAGGGGGGCGCTGAGCCCCTCGCGCACCATCTCCGCCTCGGTCAGTCCGGCGAGCGCCGGGTGCAGGCGATGAAACCGGTCGAAATTGCCGAAGATGGCGCGGGTGACCCGGCGCACCACTTCCGGGTCGAGATCGGCGGAGGCGACCAGCGTCGCGCGCAGCCCGAAGCTCGGCGTCGGATCGGGGGCGCCGCGATAGACCTTGCCGGGGATGCTCGCGTGGCTGAAGCCGCGCGCGGCGGCGATCAGACGCTCCACCCAGCCGCCTTCGGCCGGCAGCAGATGCGCCTCGGTCGCCAGCATCGCCGCCCGTGTGCCGGCGTTGGGATGGCCGACCATGTCGACGACCGCGTCCAGCCCGCCCCGCGCCAGCGCCGCGGCGCGCGCGGCCGCGTCCAGCTCGGTGATCTGGGCGAAATCGGCCAGCGACCACCCGCGCGAGGCCATGGCCGCCGCCAGCGTCGCGCGCCGGCCCGAACCGGCGGTCCCCACATCCACCCGCATGCCGCGCAGGTCGCCCAACGCCCGGGCGCGGGTGTCGGCGCGCGCGATCACGGTGAACACCTCCGTATGCAGCGACATCACCGAACGCAGGCGATCATAGCCGCGCTGGTCGAAGCGTCCGACGCCCAGATAGGCCTCGCGCTGCCAGTCGGATTGCACCAGCGCAAGTTGGAAGGCGCCGGCGCGCAGGCCCTCGATGTTCTCGATGGAGCCCGAGCTGGCGGGCGCTTCGCAGGTCAGCGGGGCCGCTTCCTTGTCCTCCTCGCGCGCCACGAAGCGGCAGATCGCCTGGCCGATGGCGTAGTAGACCCCCTGCGGATCGCCGGCGCCGATGATCAGCCGCCCCGGATCCGCCGGCGCGTCCTCGTCCGCCCGCGCCCGCCAGGGACCGAGCGCCAGCGCCGCTCCGCCGAGGCCGAGCCCCAGCGCCTCGCGGCGTCCAAGGAGGCCGGGCACGCGGCGATCCGGAGGGCTGCGCCTGGTCATTCGCGATCTCCGCTTGGTCGGCAGGACGTCCGACGGTCCGCGCCGAAGCGGCCCGAAAACGGTCCCGGCGGGGGGATGCCGGAGGCGCGACGCTACCCCCCCGCCGTCGCCCGGGCAAGGCGCCGGGCCGCGCGGCGCCGCCCGGCGCGCCGCACGGTTCCGCGAGCGTCCCCCGCGGCTTCCCGCCTGTTTCTCTTGCGGATTCTCCCTCGCATCGCCCCCCATGTCTGGTAGAGCGGCAGGGGCGGCGCCTATATGCTGGCGACCGAACCCGCCTGCCCTCATCCCCGCCTCCCCGCCGCCCCCGCCCGAAGGAACGCCCGCTTGGAGATCGTCGTCTTCGCCGTCGCCGCCTTCGCGCTGCTGCTTGCCATCGCCGCCTTCGCCGCCCCCGCGGCCCGCGCCGCCGGCCTGCCGCTGCCGGTGGTGGTCGCGGCGCTGGGGCTGACCTACGGCGTGGCGACCTCGGGCTTCGGGTTGGATGTGTCGGGCGGCGCGCTCGACACCTACGACCTGTGGTTCCTGGATCAGCTGGCGCTCGACAGCTCCAGCCTGCTGCATGTGTTCCTGCCGCCGCTGCTGTTCGAGATGGCGCTGTCGGTCAACACCCGCCGCCTGCTCG
Source organism: Albimonas sp. (assembly GCF_055129145.1). Lineage (NCBI taxonomy): Bacteria > Pseudomonadati > Pseudomonadota > Alphaproteobacteria > Rhodobacterales > Paracoccaceae > Albimonas > Albimonas sp. The sequence continues at coordinate 6,219 of NZ_JBSRTQ010000050.1, forward strand.
AGGACTGGGTGGTGGTGATGGTGATGGCCGTGGTCGCCGTCGCCGCCGCCACCGCCGCGGTGGGGCTGTCGGTCTGGGGCGCGTCCTCGATCGGACCGATCGCGGCCCTGATGCTGGGGGCGGCGGTCGCCACCACCGATCCCGCCGCGGTCATCGGCACCTTCCGCGAGATCGGCGCGCCGCGCCGCCTGGTCGTCCTGCTGGAAGGCGAGAGCCTGCTCAACGACGCCGCCGCCATCGCCATCTTCTCCGCCCTGCTCGCCGCCGCGATGGCCGAGGCCGCGGGGCCGCTCGACGTCGCCTCCAGCTTCGCCTGGGGCTTTTCGGTGGGGGCGGCGATCGGGATCGGGGCGAGCCTGATCGCGGCGCGGGCCTATGCGCTGCTCGGCCGCTCGGCGGTGGCGGAGGCGTCGCTGACCGTGGCGCTGGCTTATGGCGCCTATCTGGTCGCCGAACAGGGGCTCGGCGCCTCGGGCGTGGTGGCGGTGGTCTTCGCAGGCCTCGGCACCGGGTCGCAGGGCTTCATCCGCATGGGGCCGGGCAACTGGGCGACGGTGCGCGCGGTCTGGGCCCAGATCGGCTTCTGGGGCAATGCGATGATCCTGCTGATCGCGGCCTCGCTGACCCCCGGCCTGCTCCTGTCGCTCGATTACCGCGACGCGATCCTCGTGCCGCTGGTCTATGTCGCCGCCATCGCCGCCCGGGCGCTGCTGCTTTTCGTGGTGCTGCCCGGGCTGACCGCGGCGGGGTTGTCGGCGCCGCTGTCGCGCAACCGCCGCATCCTGCTGCTCTGGGGCGGCGTGCGGGGCGCGGTGACGCTGGTGCTCGCCCTGTCGCTGACCGAGCTCGGCGCGCTCGGCGAGGACGCCGCCCGCGTCGGCGCCATCGCCGCGGGCTTCGCGCTGATGACGCTCATGATCAACGCGCCCACGCTGGCGCTGGTCACGCGGCGTCTCGGCCTCGACGCGCTGACGCCCGCCGACCTCGCGCTGCGCGAACGCATCGTGGCGGGCTCCTACGCCCGGGTCCGCAAGGTTGTGGCCAATCTCGCGGCCGAGCGCGATCTCGACGCGGAAATGGTGGCCTCGGTGCAGGAGAGCCTCGCCGAACAGGCCCGCGACGTCGAGCGCCAGGCCGAGGCGGAGGCCCAGGGCGAGCGCATCCCGTTCGGCGAGCGTCTGCGCCTCGGCCTCGCGATCCTCTCGGGCCAGGAATCCCGCCTGGTGCGCCGGGCGTTCGAGGAAGGCGCCATCGGGCCGCGCGCCACCATGCAGATGCGGCTCGCGGTCGACCGGCTGGCGGATGCGGCGCGCATCGGCGGGCGCGACGGCTACGAGCTCGCCGCCGACGCCGCGCTGACCGCCGCGCCGCGCCGCCGGCTCGCCGCCTTCGTGCACCGCCGCCTGCGCTGGGACCGGCCGCTGCGCGAGGCGATCGAGCTCGACCTGACCGCGCAGACCGAGACCGAGCGGATCCTGCGCGAGCTGGACCGCTTCGCCGAATCCACCGTCACCCCGATGATCGGCGCCGACGCCACCGCCAATCTGCGCGCCCTGCTCGCGTCCCGGCTGGAGGAGGTGCGCGCGGCGCTGGCGGGGCTGGAGGCGCAGTATCCCGACTACACCGCCGCCATGGACCGGCTGCTGCTGGCCCGCGCCGCCATGCGCCGCGAACGCCAGCAGGTGGCGCGCCTGCACCATGACGGGGTGATCGGGCCGGAGCTGTTCGGGGACCTGAGCCGCGATCTCGACCATCGCGACCGCCGCCTCGGCCGGCCGCCGCGGCTCGATCTGGCGCTGTCGGCGCGCGAGCTGGTGGACCGCACGCCGCTGTTCGAAAGCCTGACCTCCGAGCAGAAGGTCCGCCTCGCCCGCCTGCTGCGCCCGCGCTTCTCCATCCCCGGCGAGGTGGTGCTGGAGGAAGGCGCCCGCGGCGACCACCTCTTCGTCATCGCCTCCGGCGCGCTGGAGGCGCAGGGCGCGCGCGGGGTTGTGGCGCGGCTCGCCAACGGCGATTTCTTCGGAGAGATCGCGCTGTTCGCGCCGGCCCGCCGGCGTCGGACAAGGGTGGTGTCGCTGGGCTATTGCCGGCTGCTGACGCTCTCGCGCCGCGATTTCCAGCGCCTGCTGGACCAGGAACCGGACGCCGAGCGCCTGATCCGCGACGCCGCCAAGCGCCAGTTCGACCTCGGCTTCGGCCAGACCCGGGGCTGAGCCTCCCTAGTCCTTGGGATCGGCCGCGGCGTCGCGGAACAGGCGCACCACATGGATGCGCGCGTCCTCCAGATGCTCGCGCAGCTCCCGCTTCAGCCGCTCGGCGTCGCGGGCGCGGATCGCCTCCATCAGCGGCTCATGCGTCGCGGCGAGGGTGACGGGGTCGTCATAGACCCGGCCGACCAGCGCGATGCCGGCGCGCAGTTCGGTCGCGATATGGTCGAACAGCTTCACGATCCGCCGGTTGCCGCCGATCTCGCACAGCATCCGGTGAAAACCGTAATCCTCCACCACCTGCTCCTGCGCCGCCCCGGCCGCGCCCAGCGTATGCAGCAAGGCCACCTGTTCGGTCAGCCGGGCGATGTCGGCGTCGGTGATCCGCGACATCGCCCCTTCGGCGGCGTGCAGCTCGAGGCATTCGCGCAGGTCGTAGATGTCGGCCAGCTCGTCCGCGTCATAGGCGTGCACGAAGAAGCCGCGGCGCGGATGCGACACGATCAGCCCCTGCGATTCGAGCAGGCGCAGCGCCTCGCGCGCCGGGGCGCGGGAGGTGCCGAGTTCGCGCGCGAGCTTCGCCTCGGCCACCTTGGCGCCGGGGCGCAGGCGGCCGTCGCCGATGGCGCGCACCACCTGATCCGCGATCCGCGTCACCAGGTCGTCGCTTTCCAGCGCCCTGAAGGTGGTTCCGGGCGGTCCCCCGAAATCGTCGTTCAACATGTTCGACCGATCCCCCGACGTTTCACGCAGGATCCGACGCAATCCGAGAAGCGGCGCGCCGGGCTGCGGAGGCCCGGTGCGCGGCGGTCGGGCGCGCCGGACGCTCCAGATCAGGTGACTCGAAAAATAGCCGACTGTCGACAGTTGATTTGTCCAGATTTTCGCCGCACTCTCGCTGCGACGCAACAGAATCGCACACCGAAACCTGCCGTGGCGAAAGTTGCGGCGCCGGACCCGCGGATCGCCCCGGAAAACCCAGCCGCCGCCGCCCCGCAAAGCGCGGCCGCCGCCGCAAGGAGCCTCTTGATGACCGTGCAGAGCCAGATCTCGGCCGAACTTCCCGCCGAGCGGGTGCACCTCGCCGCCGCCTATCGCCTGATCGCCGAATTCGGCATGGACGACAGCATCTTCACCCATATCTCGGCCCGCGCCCCGGCCGCGGAGGGCGAGCACGCCTTCCTGATCAACCCCTACGGCCTGCGCTTCGACGAGGTCACCGCCTCCAACCTCGTCACCGTCGATCTCGACGGCAAGATCCTGCGCGACGAATTCGGCGCCGGGATCAACAAGGCCGGCTTCACCATCCACTCCGCCGTGCACGCCGCCCGCCACGACGTGCATTGCGTGCTGCACACCCACACCGTCGCCGGCGTCGCGATCAGCTCGCTGGAGGAGGGCATCCTGCCGCTCAACCAGTGGTCGCTCGAATTCCACAACCGCGTCGCCTACCACGACTACGAGGGCATCGCCGTCAACCTGGCGGAGCGCGAGCGTCTGGTCGCCGACCTGGGCGACAAGAACGTCATGGTGCTGCGCAATCACGGCATGATGACCTGCGGGCGCACCGTGGGCGAGGCGTTCTCGGCCGCCTTCAACCTGGAGCGGGCCTGCAAGGCGCAGCTCGCCATCATGGGTTCGGGCATGACGCCGCGCATCGTCCATGAGGAGCTCGCGGAATTCACCGCCCGCCAGAGCGAGAGCTGGGGCGAGGCGCATTTCGCCTCCGGCAAGCCCGACCCGGAATGGGAAGCCTATCTGCGCTTCATCAAGAAGCGCCAGCCGGACTTCGATCTCTGAGATGAACGCGCCGCTCGCCCACTCGCCGCAAGTCGCCGTCGCCGCCCGTCCGACCGTCGTGGCGTGCCTCTCGGTTCCCTTCGATCTCAAGCAGCTCTTCGGCGGGATCGACGAGGACCGGCTGCTGCTGATGCGGCCCGACGAGATCGAGCGGCCCGAGGAGGTGACCGCCGCGCTCTGCTGGAACCCGGCCGACGATGCGTTCGACCGCTTCCCCAACATCCGCCTCGCCGCGTCGATCGCGGCGGGGGTGGACGGGATCCTGAACTGCCCGAGCCTGCCCAGGGACGCGGTCGTGACCCGGGTGCGCGACGATCACCAGGCCGACCTGATGGCCGGCTACGCCGCCTTCGCCGTGCTCTGGCATCACCGCCGCATGGGCGACTACCTGGCCCATCAGGCGGCGCAGCGCTGGGTGCGCAGTTTCCGGCCCGCGGCCCCGGCCTCGGTTCCGGTCGGCGTGCTCGGCTACGGGCTGATGGGCCGGGCGGTGGCCCGCGCCATCGCGGCGCTGGGCTTCCCGGTGATCGCTGCGGCGCGGTCGGGGGGCGAGCCCCTGCCCGGCGTCGAAGTCATCTCCGGCCCCGGCGCGATCCGGACCGTGGCCGCCCGCGCGCGGATTCTGGTCAACGTGCTGCCGCTGACCGCGGAGACGCGCGACGTGCTGAACGCCGACCTCTTCGCCCAGATGCCGGAGGGCGCGGCCCTCGTGCAGATCGGGCGGGGCGAGCACATGGTGGAGGACGATTTCCTCGCGGCGCTCAACGAAGGCCGCATCGGGTCGGCCACGCTCGACGTGTTCCGGACCGAGCCGCTGCCCCAGGGCCACCCGTTCTGGACCCATCCGCGCATCATGATGACGCCCCACAAGGCGTCCGACACCTCGCGCGAGGAAACCGTCCGCCAGCTCGGCCTCGCGCTCGACGCGATGGAGGCCGGGCGCATCCCCGACGCGGCGGTGAGCCGGGACGCGGGCTACTGAGCCCCGCCCCCTCCCCCGATCCCTGACCCGAAGACCCCAAGGAGCCCCCCATGATCGCCCGAACCCATCCCCGCCCGGAGACCCGCGCATGACCGACGCGATCTCGGCCGACAAGATCCTCGTCGGGGGCAAGATCTGGTGCGGGCTGGCCGAAGGCTTCGCCGAGGCGCTGGCCATCTCCGGCGACAAGGTGCTCGCCACCGGCGCCCGCGCGGAAATCGAGGCGATGGCCGGCGACAACACCGAGGTCATCGACCTCGGCGGCAAGCTCGCCATGCCGGGCCTCAACGACGCGCATATGCATCTGCACATGTACGGCTTCAACATGAAGCAGGTCGATCTGCGGGCCCGCGACGGCGTCCGCTCGGTCGACGCGCTGCTGGACCGGATCAGGGCCGCCGCCGCCAACGCCGCGCCGGGCGAATGGATCGTGGGCCGCGGCTACGACCACGACAAGCTGGCCGAGCATCGTCACCCGCACCGCAAGGAGCTCGACGCCGCCGCCCCCGACAACCCGGTCTACATCGTGCGCGCCTGCGGGCATGTCGGCGTCGCCTCCACCAGCGCGCTGAAGCTCGCCGATATCGGCCACAACACCCCCGACCCGTTCGGCGGCGCCATCGGCCGGGCCGAGGGCGAGCTGACCGGCTGGCTGGCCGAGACCGCCCGCGCCCCGATCCACGACGTCCTGCCCGCGCCGACCGTGGACGACATCGTCGACGCCATCGAATCCGCCGGCAAGAACCTGCTGACCTACGGCATCACCTCGGTGATGGAGGCGGCAATCGGCATCCGCGACGGCATGATCGAGATGCGCGCCTACCAGAAGGCCCATGCCGAGGGCCGGATCCCGGTCCGCGTCGCCGGCGTGATCATGGGCGACCCGGAGAAGAACATCCTCGACCAGTGCCATGAAGAGGGCCTGATCACCGGGGTCGGCGACGACATCTTCCGCATCGCCGGCGTCAAGCTCTTCCTCGACGGGTCGGCCGGCGGGCGCACCGCCTACATGACGACCCCCTACGAGGCCCTGCCCGAGGGCGGTCCCGACAATTACGGCCTGCAGTGCCAGGCCGCGGAGACCACCGAAGAGATCGTGATGAAGGCCCATAAATGGGGCTATCAGGTCACGCCCCACGCCATCGGCGACGCGGCGATCGAGCAGATCCTGGTCGCCTACGAAAAGGCCCAGGCGGCCCATCCGGTCGAGGATCGCCGTCACCGGATCGAGCATTGCGGCTGGCTCTCGCCGAGCCAGATCGAGCGGATGGCCAAGCTCGGCTGCGTGCCCGGGCCGCAGCCGACCTTCATCTACTTCTTCGGCGACGGCTACGAGGCCTGCCTCGGCGAGGAGCGCCCCCAGTTCTGCTACCCGATGAAGGCGTTCATGGAGGCGGGCGTGCATCCCTCCGCCTCCACCGACTGCCCGGTCTGCGACATCGACCCCTTCGCCAACATCTACGCGATGGTGACCCGGACCACCGACACCGGCGTCGTGCTGGGCGCCGACCAGCGGCTGAGCGTGGCCGAGGCCCTGCACTGCTACACCTATGAAAGCGCCTACGGCGTGCATGACGAAGCGCGCAAGGGCCGGCTGATCCCGGGCCAGTACGCCGACGTCGCGGTGTTCTCGAACGACTTCTTCGAGGTCGACCCGAAGGACATCCTGACCACGGTCTGCGAGATGACCCTGCTCGGCGGCGAGGTGGTCTACCGTCGGGAGGACATCGCGGCATGATCTCCACGATCACCGACCGCCTGATGCTGTCGATCCCGGTGCTGTTCGGGGTCCTGCTGTTCGGCTTCATGCTTCTGCAACTCGTGCCGGGCGATCCGGCGCGGGTGGTGGCGGGGCCCTCCGCCCCGCCGGAGGTGGTGGAGGCGATCCGCATCGACATGGGCCTCGACCAGCCGCTTCCGGTGCAGTTCTGGTCCTACCTGGAGCGGATGGCCGTCGGCGACCTCGGGCGGTCGATGATCTCCAACAAGCCGGTGACCGAGGAGCTTTCCTCGGCCATCGGTCCGACGGTGGAGCTCATGCTCGCCTGCATGCTCTGGTCGATCCCGCTCGGGGTCGCCATGGGCACGCTGGCGGCGGTGAAGCGGGGCTCGATCGTCGACCGGGCGATCATGGCGATCTCGGTGGCGGGCGTGTCGCTGCCGATCTTCTTCGTGGGCCTCCTGGCGGTGCAGTATCTGGGCGTGCTGTGGATGAACCTGCCTTTCATCGGCCGGGGCGGACCGCTCTGGTCCCATGACGGGCTGATGCACATGATCCTGCCGGCGCTTTCGCTGGGCGCGATCCTGGTCGGGCCGGTGGCGCGCATGACGCGGTCCTCGGTGCTCGAGGTGCTGAAGCTCGATCACGTCCGCACCGCGCGCTCGAAGGGTCTGACCGAAACCCAGGTGATCCTGCGCCACGGGCTGCGCAACGCGCTGATCCCGGTGGTGACGCTGATCGGGCTTCAGGCGGGCTACCTGCTCGGCGGCGCGGTGGTGACCGAGACCATCTTCTCCTGGCCCGGCATCGGGCGGCTGGTGGTCGGCGCGATCCTGTCGTCGGACTTCACCGTCGCGCAGGGGGCGATCCTGGTGTTCGCGCTGGGCTTCATCATCATCAACCTGATCGTCGACGTGCTTTATTCCCTGCTCGACCCGAGGGTTCGCAAATGACCATGGCCGCCGCAGAGACGACGTCCGCACCCATCCCCCCCGCCGAGGACGCGACGCCCCCGCGCCGCGCCTCCTGGGGCCGCCGCCTGATGCGCGACCGCGCCGCGGTGCTGGCGCTGGGGGCGCTCGCGATCATCTGCCTCGGCGCGATCTTCGCGCCCTGGCTCGCCACCCATGACCCCTATGTCAACACCCGCTCGGTGATGACCCCCCCGGCCTGGCAGACCGGCGGCGACATCGCCTATCTGCTCGGCACCGACGGCCAGGGGAGGGACATCTTCTCCCGCCTGCTCTACGGGGCGCGGCTGACGCTGCTGATCGGTCTGATCTCGGTCGGGCTCGGCGGCTTCGTCGGCTCGATGATCGGGCTGCTCTCGGCCTTCTACCCGCGGCTCGACGCCTGGCTGATGCGGATCATGGACATGCTGCTGTCCTTCCCTGCGATCCTTCTGGGGTTGGCGCTCGTGGCGGTGATGGGCCAGGGTTCGGTCCCGGTGATCATCGCGCTGGCGATCTCCTCGGTCCCCGATTGCGCCCGCATCGCCCGCGGCATCGCCGCCGGCGTGATGAAGATGGAGTTCATCGAGGCCGGCCGCGCCGTCGGCCTGTCGGACGCCGCGCTTTTCCGCCGCTACCTGCTGCGCAACTGCATCTCGTCCATCATGATCTTCATCTCGCTGCGCTTCGGCCAGGTGATCCTGATCGGCGCGGCGCTTTCCTTCCTCGGCCTCGGCGCGCGTCCGCCGCTGGCCGAGCTCGGCATGATGGCGAGCCAGGGGCGGGACTTCCTGCTCTTCGCGCCGCATATCGCCGTGATCCCCTCCGTCGCGATCTTCATCATCGTGCTCGCCGCCAACGTGGCCGGCGACGCGCTTCGCGACGTGCTCGACCCGCGCCTGCAGTCCTGACCGGACCGCAGGCCCCCCATCGCGCGCGCCCGCCGCAGAAGCGGGCCGCAGACTTCGCAGCCGACAGACATGTCCGACAAGGAGGGCGCCGCCCCATGAGACTTTCCGCCAAAGCCCGCAACCGCCTCGCGCTGGGCACGGCTTTCGCCGCCCTGCTGCCGGCGCTCGCCTCGGCGCAGACCGTCACCATCCTGCGCGCCCAGGATTCCAACAAATACGATCCGCCCGCGATCACCGCGCAGTCGGGTTCGGAAGTGCTGTTCATGATGGGCGACACGCTCGTCGCCCTGAACGACGACATGTCCACGATCGAGCCGCTGATCGCCAAGTCCTGGGACATTTCCGAGGACGGCAAGACCTACACCTTCCACATCAAGGAAGGCGTCAAGTTCTGCGACGGCAAGCCGATGACCGCGCATGACGTGGCCTATTCGATCAACCGCTGGGTCAGCCCGGAAGTGAAGTCCGGCGTCGCCTGGCGCGCCGGCGACATCAAGTCGGTCACCGCGCCCGATGACGTCACCGTGGTCTACGAGCTCAACGCCCCCTATTCCGAGCTGCTCTACCAGCTCGCCCAGTCCTTCGGCACCATCGTCGACAAGGACAATGTCGAGAAGCTGGGCGCCGATTTCGGCGTCTCCGGCTTCAACGGCACCGGCCCGTTCTGCTGGGAAAGCTGGGACCCGCGCAACGAGATCGTGCTGACCAAGCATGAGGGCTACAACTGGGGTCCGCCGATGTATGGCGAGGGTCCGGCCAAGGTCGACAAGGTGATCTGGAAGATCGTGCCGGAGGAATCCACCCGCACCGTCGCCCTGATGACCGGCCAGGGCCAAGTCTCCTACTACGTGCCCTATATCGGCCTCGGCAAGCTGCGCCAGATGCCCAACATCGAGGTCGTGCGCTCCGACGCCGCGTTCTGGACCAACTTCATCGGGTTCAAGATCGACAAGCCCGGCATGAACGACCCCGAGGTCCGCAAGGCGATCAACCTCGCCGTCAACCGCGAGGCGATGGCCGAGGACATGTTCTTCGGCGAAGTCGATCCGGCCTATTCCTACGTGTCCAAGGGCGCGCTGGACTACAACGCCGACATCGAGCCGTTCCTGATCAAGTACGACCCCGAACTCGCCGCCAAGACCCTCGACGACGCCGGCTGGAAGGTCGGCCCCGACGGCGTGCGCGCCAAGGACGGCGTGAAGCTGGAGCCGGTGATCTACTCCTTCACCGGCGAATGGGCGAAGACCGCCGAGGCGGTTCAGGCGGATCTGCTGAAGGTCGGCGTCAACCTGCAGATCCAGCCCTTCGACGCGACGGTGGCCTGGGGCAAGCTCGCCACCCAGGAATTCGACATGTTCACCATGGGCTTCCCCTATGTGTCGACCGGGGACGCGCTCAACCTCTACTTCCGCTCGCAGAACATGCCCTCCCCGAACCGCATGAACTGGGATGACCAGGAGACCGACACGCTGCTCGCCACCGGCGCCGCGGCGACCACGGATGCGGAGCGGGCCAAGGCCTATGGCGACGTGCTGCTGAAGGTGCAGAAGGCCGCCGTCTGGCTGCCGATCTACGAGAAGCCGATGCAGATCGCCTATGTGAACAGCATGAAGCCGATCAAGCCGCACAACATCTACGGCGCCGGCCTCTACAAGGGCCTTCAGCTCGAGATGAAGTGACCGGCGCGGCGCGGGGCCCTTCGGGACCCCGCGCCGACCGAGATCCCGGCGCCGCCCGCCCCGGCGGACGGCGCCCTCCCCCTCCCCCGACCGATCCAGATCCCACGCCGGAGCCCCGAGCCCCCATGACCGAGCCGACTGAAGCCGAGGCCCCCGCCGGGGTCACCGTCATCCGCGACGCCTCCTGGATCGTCGCCTGGGACGAGGCCGAGGGCCGGCACGCCTACAAGCGCCATCAGGACGTCGCCTTCGCCGGCGACCGCATCGTGCAGGTCGGCGGCAAGTACGAAGGCCCGGTGATGCGCGAGATCGACGGCCGCGACATGCTGGCGTCGCCGGGCTTCGTGAACATCCACTCGCATCCGTCTTCCGAGCCGATGAACAAGGGCATGCTGGACGAGCTCGGCTCGCCGCGGCTCTACATGTCGTCGCTCTACGAATTCATGCCGCTGTTCCGCCCGGACCCCGAGGGGGTGCAGGACTGCGTGCGCGTCGCGCTGTCGGAGCTGATGCTCTCCGGCGTGACCACCATGTGCGACCTCTCCGTCGCCTATCCCGGCTGGGTCGACCTTCAGGCCGAAAGCGGCATGCGCTCCTATCTCGCGCCCATGTACCGCTCCGCCCGCTGGTTCACCAGGAACGGCCATGTCGTCGAATACGAATGGGACGAGGCGCAGGGCGAGCGCGACATGGACGCCGCCATGTCGGTGATCGACCAGGCCATCGCCCATCCTTCGGGCAGGCTCGGCGGCATCGTCGGCCCGTCCCAGATCGACACCTGCACGCCCGAGCTGATCCAGGCGAGCCATGCCGAAGCCGCGCGCCGCGGCCTGAAGATGACGCTGCATGCCGCGCAGAGCATGGTGGAATTCCACGAGATCACCCGGCGCCATGGCAAGACGCCGTTCGAATGGCTCGACAGCCTCGGCGTGCTCGACGACCGGCTGATCATCGGCCACGGCATTTTCCTCAATGACCACGCCTCCGCCAACTGGCCCTGGGCGAACGACTTCGAGCTGCTGAAGGCCTCGGGGACCGCCGTCGCCCACTGCCCGACCGTCTTCCAGCGCCGCGGCATCACCATGCGCACGGTCGGCCGATATCTGCGCAACGGGATCCCGGTGGGCATCGGCACCGACACCTACCCCCACAACATGCTGGAGGAGCAGAGGAACGCGCTCTTCAACTCCCGCGTCATGTCGCAGAACGTCTACGACATCCGCACCGAGCAGATCTTCGAGGCGGCGACCGTCGGCGGCGCCAGGATTTTGGGTCGCGACGACATCGGCAAGCTCGCGCCCGGCGCCAAAGCGGACCTCTTCCTCGCCGACCTGACCCATCGCGCCATGCGCCCGATGCGCGACCCGATCTCCACCCTGATCTACGTCGCGGCCGAACGCGCGGTGACCGACGTCTTCGTCGACGGCCGCCAGGTGGTGAAGGACCGCGATGTGGTGGCCTTCGACCTCGACAAGGCGTTGGACGGCGTCGAGGCCGCGCAGCGCCGGGCCGAGGCGCAGTTCCGCCAGCTCGATTTCGCCGGCCGGTCCCATGCCGAGGCCGCGCCTTACGTCTTCTCCAACGAGGGCGCAGAATGACCGCGAAAGCCTCCCTCCCCGACCCCGACGCGCCCCTGCTCGAGGTCCGCGATCTGAAGGTTCATTTCCACACCGAAACCGGGATCTTCCGGGCGGTGGACGGGGTGTCGTTCTCGGTCCGCCGGGGCGCCACGCTCGGCATCGTCGGCGAATCCGGCTGCGGGAAATCGGTGACCTCGCTCGGCATCATGCGCCTCATCGCCCAGCCCCCGGGCCGCTATGCGGGGGGCGAGGTCCTGTTCGAAGGCCGCGACATCCTCAAGATCTCGGAGCGCGAGATGCGCGGCCTGCGCGGCGGCCGCATGGGCATGATCTTTCAGGAGCCGATGACCTCGCTGAACCCGGTCTACACCATCGGCGACCAGATCATCGAGACGCTGCGCGCCCACGGCCTCACCGACCGGAAGGCCGCGCGGAAGAAGGCGATCGAGATGCTGGACCTCGTCCGCCTGCCCTCCCCCGCCAAGCGCATCGACGATTTCCCGCACCAGTTGTCCGGCGGCCAGCGCCAGCGGGTGATGATCGCCCTGGCGCTCGCCAACGATCCCGAACTGCTGATCGCCGACGAGCCGACCACCGCGCTCGACGTCACCATCCAGGCCCAGATCCTCGCGCTGATGCGCGACCTGCGCGAGCGCACCGGCGCGGCCATCGTGCTGATCACCCACGACCTCGGCGTGGTGGCCGAGACCTGCGACGACGTGGTGGTGATGTATGCGGGCCAGGTGGTGGAGAAGGCGCCGGTCGCCGATCTCTTCTCCGGCCCCCAGCATCCCTACACCTTGGGCCTGATGGCCGCCGTGCCGCGGCTCGACGCGCAGACCGACCGGCTGGAAACCATCCCCGGCTCGGTGCCGCCGCCCTATCTGCAGCTGCCGGGCTGCCGCTTCGCCTCGCGCTGCCCGCTCGCCACCGACCATTGCCGCGCCGCGCCGCCGCCGTTGCGCGAGATCGGCCCCGGCCGCTCCGTCGCCTGCTGGCGCGCCCCCATCGAGGAGATCGCGGCATGAACGCCACCGCAAAGCCCATCGGCAAGGCGCCCATCCTCGAGGTCTCCAACCTCACCAAGCATTTCCCGGTCAAGGGCGGGCTCTTCAACCGCAAGTCCGGCGCCGTGCAGGCGGTGACCGACGTGTCCTTCTCGGTCGGCGCCGGGGAAACGCTGGCCATCGTCGGCGAATCCGGCTGCGGCAAGTCAACCACCGGCCGGGCGCTGCTGCGCCTGCTGGAGCCGGACTCCGGCTCGGTGAAGCTCGATGGCGAAGACATCATCGCGCTGCCGCCCAGCCGCCTTCAGGCCGCGCGCCGCCAGATGCAGATGGTGTTCCAGGACCCGTTCGGCTCGCTCAACCCCCGCATGAACGTGCGCGAAACGCTGATGGAGCCGATCCTGCTGCATGGCGTGGCCACGGGCGCCGCCGCCGAAAAACGGGTGTCGGAGCTGCTGAAGACCGTCGGCCTCTCGGACTACCACGCCGACCGTTTCCCGCACGAGTTCTCCGGCGGCCAGCGCCAGCGCATCTGCATCGCCCGCGCCCTCGCCACCCGGCCGCGGCTGATCGTGTGCGACGAGCCGGTGTCGGCGCTCGACGTGTCGGTGCAGGCGCAGATCGTGAACCTGCTGCAGGACCTGCAGACCCAGTTCGGCATGGCCTATGTGTTCATCTCCCACGACCTCGCCGTGGTGCGCCATATCGCGAAGCGGGTGGCGGTGATGTATCTGGGCCGGGTGGTGGAGCTGGCGGATGCGGCCGAAATCTTCGCGCGCCCGCATCATCCCTACACCCGCGCCCTGATCGCCGCCGCGCCCAAACCGTCCCCGGGGGCGGTCACGGGGCGCGAGGAGGTGAAGGGCGACGCGCCCTCGGCGCTCAACCCGCCGTCCGGCTGCGCCTTCCATCCGCGCTGCCCGCTGGCGCAGGACCGTTGCAAGACCGAACGGCCGGCGCTGCGCCAGGTGGGCGGCGCCATGGCCGCCTGCCATTTCGCCGAAGCCGTCGCCGACATGGGCGCCCAGGTCGAAGCCGCCCGGCCCGAGGCGCTGCTGCGCAGGCTCGACGTGCTGGCCCGCGCCCGCGACGCCAACGCCGCCTGACCCGCGCCGCCCTCTCCCGGTCACGGGGGAGGGTTCGCGGCCATGCCGCCCGCGGATCTGCCCATTGCGCAGGCGCCCACCCCAAAATCCATAACTCCAGCCCATGGATAAATCGGAAAATAAATCACCGATTATCTTTTGGGCATGGTGCGGCGCCGCAAATGAGTCATAATCCGACTCGTCCCTCCGGCTCGATCCGCCGGCCCGGGGCCAAATCTCCGGAAATCCGGCCAGGACGACAGCAAGGAGGCTCCCCCATGAAGAAGTCCCTCATCGGCGCGCTCGCTTTGTGCGCCCTCGCGACGGCCGCCGTCGCGCAGGAGAAGTACACCACCGCCGTCGACGGCACGTTCGCCCCCCATGCCTTCCCCAAGCTCGGCGGCGGGATCGAGGGCTTCAACGTCGATCTGGTCGACGAGCTGCGCAAGCGCCTGGGCGTGGAGATCGAGCTGGTCGCCACCCAGTTCTCCGGCATCCTGCCCGGGCTCGCGGCGGGCACCTACGACTTCGTCGCCGCCCCCACCACCGTCACCGAGGAGCGGGCGACCAACCTGCTGTTCACCGAGGGCTATCTGAACACCGACTTCCAGTTCGTGACGAAGAAGGGCGCGCCCGAGGTCACCGACCTGCACCAGTTCAAGGGCCAGACCATCGCGGTCAACAAGGGCTCGGTCTACGACAGCTGGGCCCGCGGACTGGAGAGCGAGATCGGCTGGACGGTCGAGAGCTACGGCACCAACGCCGACGCCATCCAGGCGGTGCTCTCGGGCCGGGCCGTGGCCAATGTCGCCGGCAACACCGCCTCGGCCTGGGCCGCGAAGAAGAACCCGGCGCTGGCGCTGAGCTACCTGCATTCCACCGGCCTCGTCTGGGCGATGCCGCTGCGCAAGGACTCCGAAGAGCTGCGCAAGAAGCTCGAGACCGTCATCGAATGCATGAAGATCGACGGCGCCTTCGCCGCGATGCACGAGAAATGGTTCGGCATCGCCCCGGCCGAGGGCGCCGCGGCGATCACCCCGCAGCCCGGCTGGGGTCAGCCCGGCTTCGCCGGCTATGTCGACGACGGCCACGTGCCGTCCTGCTGAACCCAAGCCCCACGCGTCGGCCGGTCCCCTGCGGGGGGCCGGCCCGGTTTCCACGCGACCGCGACCAGGACCTGGCCATGACCCCTCCGATCCTCGAACTCGCGGCCCTGCGAAAATCCTTCGGCGACCAAGAGATCCTCACCGGGATCGACCTCAAGGTGGCCAAGGGCGAGCTCGCCTTCGTCATCGGGCCCTCGGGCTCGGGCAAATCCACCATGCTGCGTTGCTGCAACCTGCTGGAGCGGCCGACGTCGGGCGCGGTGATGCTGGAGGGGCGCAACATCGCGGCCCATGGCGTGAAGCTCGACCCGATCCGCCGCCGCATCGGCATGGTGTTCCAGAGCTTCAACCTCTACCCGCATCTCGATGCGCTTGGGAACGTGGCGCTGGCGCTGCGCAAATCCCTGCGCATGCCGCGCGCCGAAGCCAATGCGCGCGCCGCCGCAGCCCTTGACCGCGTCGGGCTGGCGGACCGCGCCCGCCACCATCCCGCCCAGCTTTCCGGGGGCCAGCAGCAGCGCGTCGCCATCGCCCGCGCCATGGCGCTGGAACCCGCGGTGATGCTCTTCGACGAGCCGACCTCCGCCCTCGACCCGGAGCTGGTCGGCGAGGTTCTGGCGGTGATGCGCGAGCTGCGCGCCGCCGGCATGACCATGCTCGTCGTCTCCCACGAGATGCGCTTCGCGCGCGAGGCCGCCGACCGGGTGATCTTCATGGATCAGGGGAATATCGTCGAGCAGGGCCCGGCCGAGCGGATCTTCGGCGCTCCCGAAAGCCCGCGCCTGCAGGCCTTCCTCGCCCGCCAGGCGAACTGAGGGGGGGCTGAGATGGATTTCGGCGACGCCTTCCTGAACGGCGCGGTGCTGGCCAAATACGCCCCCGCCATCCTCGGCGGGGTCTGGGTCACGCTCTATCTCTCCATCATCATCGTGATCTGCGGCACGGCGCTGGGCCTCATGCTCGCCTGCGCCCGGGCCGCAGGCTGGCGCGGCATCAACTTCTTCATCATCGTCTACGCCGACGTCCTGCGCGCGCTGCCGCCGCTGGTCCTGATCCTGATCGCCTATTTCGGCCTGCCGGGCGTCGGCGTGCTGTGGTCGTCGAACCTCGTGCTCTTCATCGTGCTGACCCTGATCCTCGGGGCCTTCTCGGAAGAGATCTTCTGGGCGGGCATCACCTCCGTCGGCAAGGGCCAGTGGGAGGCGTCGCGCTCCACCGGCCTCGGCTTCGCGCAGACGCTGGTCTTCGTGGTGCTGCCGCAGGGCATCCGCCTCGGCCTGCCGCCGCTGACCAACCGGGCCATCGCGGTGACCAAGATGACCGCGCTCGGCTCGGTCATCGGCGTGCCCGACATCCTCAACCAGGCCACCACGGCGCAGAGCTTCTCGGGCAACGCCTCCCCCCTGACGCTGGCCGCGGTCGCCTATGTGGCGCTCTTCCTGCCCTTCGTGCTGCTGGCCCGCTGGCTCGAGACCCGCTTCGCCTGGCGGAGGACCTGAACGATGGAGCAGATCGGCGAACAGTTCTTCAACCTCGAGATCATGAAGGCCTCCTGGCCGATGCTGTTGTCGGGCCTCTGGATCACCTTCCTGCTGGTGATCGTGGTGGTGCCGCTCGGCCTCGCCGGCGGGCTGATCGCGGCGCTCGCCTCCACCGCCCGCTCGCGCTGGATCCGCTGGCCCGCCTTCGCCTTCGTGGACGTCTTCCGCTCGGTCCCGCCGCTGGTGCTGCTGATCGCGGTCTATGCGGGCCTGCCTTTCGCGGGCATCCGGCTCGAGCCCTTCGCCGCCGTGGCGCTGGCCTTCATGCTGAACAACTCCGCCTATTACGGCGAGGTCTACCGGGCCGGCATCGAGGCGGTGTCGCCCGGCCAGAACGAGGCCGCGCGCTCCACCGGGCTTTCCGCCGCGCAGACCATGGCCCACGTGGTGCTGCCCCAGGCGGTGCGCGCGGTGCTGCCCGATCTGGTGTCGAACACCGTCGAGGTGGTGAAGCTCACCTCGCTCGCCTCCGTCGTGTCGCTGTCGGAGATGGTCTATCAGGCCGACATGGCGCGTTCGGTCACCTACAACGCTTCGCCGATCGTTCTGGCGGCGGGCATCTACCTGGTCCTGCTCTGGCCCGTAGTCCGGCTGATCAGCCGCCACGGCCGCAAGATCGCATCCTGAGAAACGTCGGAGAACAACATGCGTGAGATCGTCGTGGGCGGCGCCCAGATGGGCGCGATCCTGAAGGCCGAGAGCCGCGAGTCCGTGGTCGCCCGGATGCTGGTCCTGCTGGAGGAGGCCGCCGAAAAGGGCTGTCAGCTGGTGGTCTATCCCGAGCTGACGCTGACCACCTTTTTCCCGCGCTACTGGATGGATGACGAAGCGGAGATCGACGCCTGGTTCGAGCGCGAGATGCCCAACGGCGCCACCAAACCGCTGTTCGACCGGGCGAAGGAACTGGGGATCGCGCTTTCCCTCGGCTACGCCGAGCTGACGCCCGAGGGCGACCACTACAACACCCAGATCCTCACCAACCCCGCCGGCGACATCGTCGGCAAATACCGGAAAGTGCACCTGCCCGGCCATTCCGATTACGACACGGAACGCGCCTTCCAGCATCTGGAGAAGAAGTACTTCCTCCCCGGCGATCTCGGCTTCCCGGTCTGGCGCAACATGGACGCCTGGATGGGGATGATGATCTGCAACGACCGGCGCTGGCCGGAATCCTGGCGGATCATGGGGCTGCAGGGGGTCGAGCTGGTGGTCTTCGGCTACAACACGCCCTCGGTGAATTCTCAGATGGGCGGCGAGGGCCTCGAAAAACGGCTCTATCATTCCGAGCTGGTGATCTGCGCCGGCGCCTATCAGAACTCCACCTGGGCGGTCGCGGTCGCCAAGGCCGGCGACGAGGACGGGCACCCGCTGATGGGCGGCTCGATCATCGTCGATCCCAACGGCTTCGTGGTGGCCAAGGCCGTGACCGAGGGCGACGAGCTGATCGTCGCCGCCTGCGACATGGACGCGACCGCCTTCGGCAAGGAGACGATCTTCGACTTCGAACGTCACCGCCGCATCGAGCACTATGGCATCATCACCGCCCAGACCGGCGTGAAGACGCCCGACCTCTGACCGCCGGAGCCGCCCCATGCACTTCGACTTCTCCACCCTCGAAAAGCAGCAGGTCTACAAGCTGCTCTGCGCCGTGGTCATCCCGCGTCCCGTGGCCTGGGTGACCACGACCGCAGAGGACGGCACGGTCAACGCCGCGCCCTATTCGTTCTTCAACGTGTTCGGCGAACGTCCCGCGCTGGTGGTGCTCGGCCTCCAGCACAAGGCCGACGGATCCCCCAAGGACACCACGGCCAACATCCGCCGCTCGGGCGAGTTCGTGGTCAACATCCTGACCCCGGACCTGACCGACGCGATGGTCGACACCGCCGCCGCCTACCCCGCCGACCAGGGCGAGCCGGCGGCGCTGGGGCTGGAGGTGGCGGCGTCGGTGATGGTCGGCCCGCCGCGGCTCGCCGTCGCCCCCGCCGCCCTCGAATGCCGGAAGCTGACCGGGCTCTCGTTCTCCGCCGACCGCGAGCTGCTGGTAGGCGAGGCCGTGGCGCTGCATACCCGCGACGGGCTGATCGACCCCGACACGCTTCGCGCCGACTGGGGCGGAGAATACCCGCTCGCGCGGCTCTTCGCCGACCGCTACGGTCGGGTGGAGGAGATCGCGCCGCGCACCATCCCGGCCCCGAAATATCCCACCCAGTCCTGACCCCACAAGAAACGCCCCGGAGGATCCCCATGCCCCTCATCGACCGCCAGACCAAAGGCGTCTACGTCATCGCCGCGACCCCCTTCGCCGATGACGGCGCGCTCGACCTCGGCTCCATCGACAGCCTCGTCGACGCCTATGTCGAGGCGGGTTGCGACGGCATGACCATCCTCGGCGTGATGGGCGAGGCGCCCAAGCTCTCGCCCGACGAAAGCCGCGCCGCCATCGCCCGGTTCCTCGGGCGCTCGCCCAAGGGTTTCGGAAGCATCGTCGGGGTGTCGGCGCCGGGCATGGACAACCTCGCGCGCATGGGCAAGTCGGCGATGGAGGCCGGCGCCGCCGGCGTCATGGTCGCCCCGATCCCCGGGCTGGCGCTGGAAGAGCAGATCATGGGTTACTACGCCCAGGTCTGCGCGGCGCTGGGGCCTGACGTGCCGGTCGTCTTCCAGGACTATCCGCAGCTCACCGGCGTCCGCGTCTCCGCCGCCACGATCCTGAAACTCACCCGCGAGTTCCCCCAGATCGTGATGCTCAAGCACGAGGAGGCGCCGGGCCTCTCGAAACTCCAGAAAGTGCGCGAGGGGTCGGGGACCGCCGACACCCCCCGCCTCTCGATCCTCTGCGGCAACGGCGGCATCTACCTGCCGCAGGAGCTTCAGCGCGGCGCCGACGGCGCGATGACCGGCTTCGCCTGGCCCGAGATGCTGGTCGACGTCTGCCGCCTGCACCACGCGGGCAAGGTCGACGAGGCCGAGGATCTGTTCGACGCATGGCTGCCCCTGATCCGCCATGAGCAGCAGCCCGGCATCGGCATCGCGCTCCGCAAGGAGGCCTTGAAGCGTCGCGGCGCCATCAAATCCGCCAGGATCCGCGCCCCCGGCCCCAGCCTGAACGCGGCCGACCTCGCCGAACTCACCCGCCTGATCGCCCGCACCGAGGCCCGCGTCGCCGCCATCGGCGGGCGCACCGGAGGGAAGATCGCCGCATGACCTACGACCTCGTCATCAAGGGCGGCACGGTCGCCACCGCCTCCGA
>NZ_JBSRTQ010000051.1:0-25833 GCF_055129145.1 Albimonas sp.
CTGCTGGCGGCCGAGGCGGCGGCGCTGACCGCCGACCGGGCGCGGGCGGCGGGCGCCCGGGTGACGCTGCGGGTGGCGGCCGGCCTGCCGCCGGTCTTCGGCGACGAGACCCAGCTGCGCCAGGTGCTCGCCAATCTCGTGGCCAACGCGGTCGACGCGGTCGCCCCCGTCGGCGGCGGCCAGGTGCGGATCGAGGTCCGCCCCGCCACCGGCGACGAGCTTCCCCGCCACGCGCCGCCGCCCCGCCCGGTCTTCCACGCCGCCGCCCCGGCCGGCGTGACCTTCGCCGTGGTCGACGACGGCGTGGGCGAGCCCGCGGGCGGCTGGGCGAAGATGTTCGAGCCCTTCGTCTCCACGAAGCCCGACGGGATGGGCGTGGGCCTTCTCATCTGCCGGACCGTGGTCGAGGCCCATGGCGGGCGTCTGGTCGCCGGCCCCAATGTCGACGGGCCTTCCGGGCCGGGCGCCCCGACCCGGGGGGCGCGGGTGGCGTTCGCATTGCCCGCCATGGAGACCCCCGCATGACCGCCGCCGCCCCGGAGTCGCTGGTCGTGGTGATCGAAGACGACGCGGCGGTGCGCGCCGCGCTGGAAAGCCTGATGCGCTCGGTCGGACAGCCGTGCCGGGCCTTCGCCTCCACCGCCGCGTTCGAGGCGGCGGCGCTGCCGGACGCGCCCACCTGCCTCGTGCTCGACATCCGTCTCCCCGAACGCAGCGGGCTCGATTTCCACCGGGCGCTGGCGGCGGAGGGCGACGCGCCGCCGACGGTGTTCGTCACCGGCCATGGCGACGTGCCGATGGCGGTGGACGCGATGAAGGCCGGGGCCATCGACTTCCTGGCCAAACCCTTCCGCGATCAGGCGCTGCTCGACGCGGTGCAGCACGGCGTTCGCCTCGATGCCGAGCGTCGGGCCCGTCGCGCCCGCGACGCCGCCCTGCACGCCCGCGCCGCGATCCTGACCCCGCGGGAGCGGGAGGTGATGCGCATGGTCTCCGCCGGGCTCGCCAACAAGCGGATCGCCCACGAACTGGCGCTGAGCGAGATCACCGTGAAGGTCCATCGCGCCCAGATGATGCGCAAGCTGGAGGTCCGCAGCCTGCCGGACCTGGTGCGCCTGGCCGATGCGCTGGAGCGGCCGGACGTCCCTGAACACGGCGCGCCGAAGGCATAGACCTGCGCTGCGCTTTCCACCCGAAGGTATGGCCCGGCGCGGCCCCCACGTATAATTGCCGGGACCCCCGGTCCCGGGCGAAGCTCCGAGGGTCCGGCGCGCCTGACCCGGCGCCGCCGGAGCCCCGCAACCCAGCGTTTCGACCCCGCCGCCACCCATGCGAGCCTCGCGTTCCCCGCCGACCGCCCCGCGCGCCGGCGCGCGGAGACCTGCGCCCGGCGCCCCCCCTTCCGCCCCGGCCCCGGCCCGCGCGGCGGCCCCGAAGGAGACCAGGATGACCGACCCCAAACTCGCCGTGCTGACGCCCGAGAACGCCCAGCTGATCTTCATCGACCAGCAGCCGCAGATGGCCTTCGGCGTGCAGTCCATCGACCGCCAGGTGCTCAAGAACAACGTCGTGGGCCTGGCCAAGGCCGCGAAGGTGTTCGGCATCCCGACCACGATCACCACGGTGGAGACGCTCGCCTTCTCCGGCCACACCTACCCGGAACTGCTGGAGGTGTTCCCCGACCATCCGATTCTGGAACGCTCCTCGATGAACTCCTGGGACGACCAGAAGGTGCGCGACGCGCTGAAAGCCAACGGCCGCCGGAAGGTCGTGGTCTCCGGCCTGTGGACCGAGGTCTGCAACTGCACCTTCGCGCTCGATGCGATGCGCGAGGGCGGCTACGAGATCTACATGGTCGGCGACGCCTCGGGCGGGACCTCGCTGATGGCCCATGACCTCGCCATGCAGCGGATGATCCAGGCGGGCGCGGTTCCGGTGACCTGGCAGCAGGTGCTGCTCGAATGGCAGCGCGACTGGGCGCGGCGCGACACCTACGATGCGGTGATGGACATCGTGCGCACCCATTCGGGCGCCTACGGCATGGGCGTCGACTACGCCTACACCATGGTCCACGGCGCGCCCGAGCGCGTGACCCATGGCGAGCGCCGCGACCCGGTCCCTGCGAAGATCACCGCCGGATGACCGCCCCCGGCGGCCCGTCGGCGACGCCGGGTCGCCGGCACGTGCTTCAGGGAGCCGCCGCGCTGGGCGCGGTCTCCCTCATCCCCCGATCGGCCGGAGGGCGAACCATGACCCAGGACATCGCGCTCGTGAACGGGCGCATCACCACGCTGGATCCCGGTCTGGGCGAGGTCGCGGCGCTCGCGATCCGCGGGGGCCGGGTGCTGGCCGCGGGGACGGAGGCGGAGGTGCGCGCCGCGGTGCCGAGGGCGAAGGTCATCGACCTCGGCCGGCGCCGGGCGATCCCCGGGCTCAACGACAGCCACACCCACCTGATCCGCGGCGGCCTGAACTTCAACATGGAGCTGCGGTGGGAGAACGTGCCGTCGCTGGCCGACGCCCTGCGGATGCTGCGCGAGCAGGCCCTGCGCACGCCGCCCCCCCAATGGGTGCGCGTGGTCGGCGGCTGGTCGGAGACGCAGTTCGCCGAACGCCGGATGCCGACGCTCGACGAGATCAACGCCGCCGCCCCCGACACGCCGGTCTTCGTGCTGCATCTTTATGCCGGCGCGCTGCTGAACCGCGCGGCGCTGAAGGTGCTCGGCTTCGACAAGGACACGCCCAATCCGCCGGGCGGGGCGATCGAGCGGGACGCGAAGGGGAACCCGACAGGGATGCTGGTGGCGAAACCCTCCGCGCTGATCCTCTATTCCACGCTGGCGAAGGGGCCCAAGCTCGGCCTCGACGATCAGCTCAATTCCACCCGGCACTACATGCGCGAGATGAACCGGCTCGGCATCACCTCGGTGATCGACGCGGGCGGCGGCGGGCAGAACT
Source organism: Albimonas sp. (assembly GCF_055129145.1). Classification (NCBI taxonomy): domain Bacteria; kingdom Pseudomonadati; phylum Pseudomonadota; class Alphaproteobacteria; order Rhodobacterales; family Paracoccaceae; genus Albimonas; species Albimonas sp. Next base: position 2,959 of record NZ_JBSRTQ010000051.1, read on the forward strand.
ACCCGCAGGATTACGACGTGATCCAGCGCCTGCACGACGCCGGCGAGATGACGGTGCGCGTCGCCTACAACCTCTTCGCCCAGACCGCCGGCGGGGAACTGGCGGATTACGAGCGCTGGGTGGCGATGACCGAGCCCGGTGCCGGCGACCACCTGCTGCGCATGAACGGCGCCGGCGAAAACCTCGCCTGGTCCGCGGCGGATTTCGAGAATTTCCTGGAGCCGCGCCCCGACCTCGCCCCCACCATGGAATCCGAACTGCATCCGATCCTGGAGATGCTGGCCGCCAACCAGTGGCCGTTCCGCATCCACGCCACCTATGACGAAAGCATCGAGCGGTTTCTGGGGGTGATCGAGCAGGTCTCGGGCGGGAAACCCTGGCCGACCCGCTTCATCATCGACCATGCGGAGACGGTGTCCGACGCCAATATCGACCGCATCGCGAGCCTCGGCGGCGGCATCGCCATCCAGCACCGCATGGCCTTCCAGGGCGAGTATTTCGTGGCGCGTTACGGGCGCGAGGCCGCCGTCGCCACGCCCCCGATGGGCAGGATGCTGAAGTCCGGCGTGCCGGTGGGGGCGGGGACCGACGCGACCCGCGTCGCCTCCTACGATCCGTGGGTGGCGCTTTACTGGATGACCACCGGCAAGACGCTGGGGGGGATGCCGCTTTACGACGAGGCGAACGTGCTCGACCGGGAAACCGCGCTCAGGCTCTGGACCCACGGCTCGGCCTGGTTCTCGGGCGAGGCGGATCTGAAGGGAACGCTGGGGGTGGGGATGCTGGCGGATCTCGCGGTGCTGTCGGCGGATTTTCTCGCCGTGCCGCCGGAGGAGATCAAGGACATCGCCTCGGTCCTGACCATCATGGACGGGGCGGTGGTCTACGCGGCCGGTGATTTCGCCCGGCTCGACCCGCCGCTGCCCCCCGCCTCCCCGGACTGGAGCCCGGTGAACACGATCCCCACGCCGGGGATGCGCGCCGATGCGGGCGGCGCCACGCGGCACGCGCGGGCCTGCGCGGATGGCTGCGGGACCGCCTGCGGAGTGCACGGGCATGACCACCTGATCGCCTGGACCGCGCCCCTGCCGGTCCGGGATCGGGCGCGGTTCTGGGGGGCGCTCGGCTGCGCCTGCTTCGCGGTCTGAGATGGGGATCTTTCTCCGCGTCGCGCTTCTGGCCGCGCTCATCGCCTCGCCGGCGCTGGCCGGGGAGCCGCTGAGCTTCAAGGGCGTGGTGGAGGCGCGATCCTCCGCCCAGATCGCCAGCGGGCGGGATGGCAAGGTGGCCGAGATCCTGTTCCGCGGCGGCGAGCGGGTGGCCGCGGGCGACCCGCTGATCCGCCTCGACGACGCTTTCCAGAGGCTCGACGTGGAGATGGCGGAGGCCGACGCCGCCTCCGCCCAGGCTCGCGCCAGGCAGGCGGCGGCGGAATCGGCGCGCGTGGCCGAGCTGCTGCGCCGCAAGGTGGCGACCGGGACCCAGGCCGACGCCGCGGCGGCGGAGCAGCTCGGCGCCGAGGCCGATGCCCGCCGCGCCGACGCCGCGGTCCGCGCCGCGCGGCTTGCGGTGGAGCGCAGCACGCTGCGCGCCCCCATCGCCGGCCGCATCAGCCGCCCCGAGGTCGAGATGGGCGCCTTCGTCGAAGCCGCAGCCGGGCCGCCGCTCGCGCGCATCGTGCTGCTCGACCCGGTGCTGGTGGCCTATCAGGTGCCCTATGAGGTGCGGATGTCGGTGATGCGGGCGTCGGGCGCGCCGTCCTTCGAGGCGTTGTTCGAGCGGATCACGCTCCGCCTGCGCCTGCCCGGAGGGCTCGACCACCCCTGGGCCTCGCACCCGGCCTTCGCGGATGCGACCGTCGATCCGGCCTCCGGCGCGCTGACCGTGCGGGCGGTGTTCGCCAATCCCCATGACGTGCTGCGCCCGGGGATGGCGGTGGAGATCCTGTCGACCCTCGACGACGCGACCGCGCCTGCCGCAGGACCCAAGCCGTGACCGATCCGCGGCCCGCCGCCGCCGCGCCGGGGGCGTTCGCACCCCTGCGCCAAAGAGTGTTCGCCGTGCTCTGGGCCGCGGCGGTGATCGGCAACACCGGCTCCTTCGTGCGCGATGTGGCGAGCGCCTGGCTCGCGGCCGATGTCGGCGGCTCGCCGGCGGCGGTGGCGAGCGTGCAGGCCGCGGCGACCCTGCCGGTGTTCCTGCTGGCGATCCCGGCCGGCGTGCTGTCGGATATCGTCGACCGTCGCAAACTGCTGATCTTCATCCAGATATTGATGGGGGCGGCGAGCCTCGCGCTCGCCTTCCTCGCCTCCGCGGGCCTGCTGACCCTCTCCGCCCTGATCGGGCTGACCTTCGTGGCGGGCATCGGGGCGGCGCTGATGGGGCCGGTCTGGCAATCCATCGTGCCGGAACTGGTCGAGCGGAAGGACCTTCGCCCGGCCATCGCGCTGAACTCGCTCGGCGTGAACATCGCGCGGTCGATCGGGCCGGCGGGGGGCGGGCTGCTGCTGGCGGCGTTCGGGGCGGGGGCGACCTATCTGGTCGACGTCGCCTCCTACATCTTCGTGCTCGGCGCGCTTTTGTGGTGGCGCCGCCCCGCCAGGGCCGACGACGCGCTGGCCGAGCGGTTTCCGGGCGCGTTTCGCGCCGGTCTGCGCCATGCCCGCGCCTCCGCCGACCTGCGCCGGACCCTGCTGCGCACGGCTTTGTTCTTCCCCTTCGGCGCCGCGGTCTGGGCGCTGATGCCGCTGGTGGCGAAGGACGTGCTGCAGGGCGGCGCGAGCTTCTACGGCGTGATGCTGGGCGCCGTCGGCGCCGGCGCGATCCTCGGCGCGGTGGTGCTGCCGAAGCTGCGCACGCGGCTCGGGCCCGACGGGCTGATGCTGGGAGCGGGGCTGATCGCCGCCCCCGCCATGGCCGCCTTGGCGCTGGGCCCGCCGCAGGCGGTGGGCCTGGGGCTGGCGCTGGTCATCGGGCTCGCCTGGATCGCGGTGCTGACCACGCTCGGCGCCACCGCCCAGGCCGTGCTGCCCAACTGGGTGCGCGGGCGGGGGCTCGCCATCTACCTCACCGTGTTCAACGGCGCGATGACCGCCGGCAGCCTGATCTGGGGCGCGGTGGCGCAGGCGGCCGGCGTGACCCCGGCCCTGCTGATCGCGGCGGCGGCGATGGCGGCCTCCGCCCTGATCGCGCGCCGTTTTCCTTTGCCGGAAGGCGAGGCGGATCTCGACCCGTCGGGCCACTGGCCCGAGCCGCTGACCGCGAGCCCGGTGGAGAACGACCGCGGCCCGGTGCTGGTGACCATCGACTACCGGATCCGGGCCGAGGACCGCACCCCGTTCCTCGCGGCGCTCGAAACCCTCTCCCACGCCCGCCGGCGCGACGGGGCCTATGCCTGGGGGGTGGCCGAGGACGCGGCCGAGCCCGAGCGGATCACCGAGTGGTTCATGGTCGAGAGCTGGGCCGAGCATCTGCGCCAGCATCGCCGGGTCTCGGGCTCCCACGCCGACATCCAGGTCGCCGCCCAGCGCTGGCACCAGGGCGAGGTCCCGCCCGTGGTGCGCCATCTGATCGGGCTGGGGACGGTCCCCGCCTGAGGGGGTTCAGCGCAGGGGCACGAAACACACCGGATCGGCGTCGGCCGGCCGGATCTCCTCCCCGCCCGCGCACGGTCCCGCGCCCGGCGCGATCGCGGCCGAGAGCCTGGCGCGCAGGGCGGCGGCGGCTCCGGCGGGGATGTCGTCATCGCCGGAGGCGGGCGCGATGAGGATCAGGCGCGCGCCCGCTCCGCCCGCATCCGCGGCGCGGGCGCCGCTGTCCCACAGCCGCAGCGACGGGTCGCCGTCGGCGCCGCGCAAGGCCGCATCATGGGGATGCCCGCGCCAGAAGGCCGGGAACAGCGGCGCCGCGGGATAGGGGTCCTCGGTCCAGTCATGCCAGGCGGCGCGCGCCAGCGTCGCCGCCGTGGGCGCGTCCGCCGCCCGCCAGCCGGCCGCCTCCAGCCGCAGGAGCACCGCGTCGAGATCCGCCGCCGCCGCCATCACCGCCACCGGGGCCAGCGCCTCGCCGTCCAGCGCCTCGGTCCGCAGGGGCAGCGCGGGCGTGCCGGCCACGGCGGCGGGGACGAGGATCTCGGGCGCAGCGCTCGCCTCGCGCACCGCCAGCGGCGGTTCGGCGATCACCGCGAGCCACCCCGCGGCCCCGAGCGACAGCGCCACGATCAGCGCCGCCGCGCTCCGCCGCATAGTCCCCGGTTTCGGGCGCGGGGGCGCCGCGGCGCGCATCCGCTCCGCCACCGCGAAGCCGATCACCAGCCACAGCGCGCCCACCAGCCAGCCATTGGCCACGTCCGAGAGGAAATGCACGATCAGATAGATCCGGCTGCCCCCGATCAGGAAGGCGAACGTCGCCGCGGCGACCAGCGCCGTGGTCGGGCCGATGACCCGCTCGCGCCAGGCGATCGCCGCGAGCGTGCCCCAGAATGCCACCGAGATCGTGGCGTGGCCCGAAGGGAAGCTGCCGGAGGTTTCCACGAAGAACCCCAGATCCGGGCGCGGGCGGTCGAACGCGCCCTTCAGCAGGCGCACGGTGATCAGCTCGCCCGCCAGCGCCACCCAGAGCTGGACCAGCGAGGCGCGCCGCCCCGCGACGAGCAGCGCCACGGTGGCCCCGACCAGCGCGGCGGTCACCACCGGCCAATGGCCCAGCTGGGTGATCAGCCCGAAGGCCTGCAGCGCCTCGGGCGTCCAGAAGGCGTGGATCAGGCGGGCGAGGCGCAGGTCGGTCTCGGCCACCTGCGCCTCGAACAGGAAATCGAGCGCCGAATCGGCCCAGGCCGCGGCCACGTAGACCAGCACGGCGAGGAGCGCGGTCAGGGTCAGCCCCTCGAACCGGTCGGTGGCGAAGCGGCGGGCGACGAAGCCGGCGGCGCGCGGATGTCGGGCGATGGCGCGCGCGACCGCCGGCTTGGCGAGGCCGGCGTCCCGCGCCGTGCCGAGCGCCGCGATGGCCAGCGGCAGCCCGCGGCGCAGCTGGGAGGAGACCAGCCAGATCAACCCGAGCGCCGCCGCCACCGCCGCCGCCAGAATCGCCGCGCGTTCCATCTGCGGGCCGACGCGGGCCAGCACGTCGCCGGCGGCGTAGCCGACGCCGACATGGAACGCCGCGTAGGGGACCGCGCCGACCGCGTTCCACAGATGGAACCGCCGCGGCTCCATCCCCGCCAGCCCTGCGGCCAGCGGCGCGAGGCCGGAGACCGGGCCGAGGAACCGTCCCATGACCAGCGCGAGCCCGCCGCGCCGTTGGAACAGCCTCTCCGCCCGGCCATAGGCGGGCAGGCGGGCGGGATCCCAGCGCCCGGTCATCCGGCGCCCCAGCCGGCGCGCGGTCCAGAACCCTGCCTCGCCGCCCAGCGCCGCGCCGACCGCGACGAACCAGACCAGTTCGAACGGGTTCAGCTGGCCGAGCCGCGCCAGCGCCCCGCCCGCGTCCACGATCAGCGTGCCGGGCGCGAGCACGCCGGTGACGAAGAACGCCTCCAGCAGCGCCGCCGCGCCGATGATCCAGTAGGTCCAGACCCCCAGCGCGCCCAGCGAGGGCAGCGCCTGCGCCATCCATCCGCTCATCTTTCCCGTCCTCGCCGCGTTTCCATCATCGCGGATAGGGCGGCGGGGACCTGCGAGGCAAGACGTGCGGACGAAGATCGGCGCGCCTCCGTGCGGCGCGGGCCGCGGAAACGGCGGAGACGAGCCGCGCCAGAAGGCTGCCGAGCGCCAGCGCCGCCCCCGCCAGCGCCGCCGCGGTCATCCGCGCGTCGGCACGAACATTTGCGTCCGGTCGCGCGCGACTTCCTCGAACATGGTCACCGGGTCGCCCTCTTCATGGCGCCGCGATCCGGCGCGCCGCCGACGCCGCCGCCAGCCCGCCGGCCCAGCCCGCCCGCGAGGAACAGGGCGGCGAAGCCGAAGCGCGCGCGATCATGGCCGGGCCAGTCGATCCCCAGGCCCTCGCCGGTCCGGAAGACGCCCAAGGCCGCCATCATCACGGCGATGCCGATTGTCAGGGCGTTCTCGGGCAGGCAGGCGAGCGGCCGGCGCAGCGCCGCGCCCGCCGCCGGCGCCGCGCCGGTCGCGGCGGGGGCGAGGGAGAGCGGGATCATGCCGGCGCCCGGCGGGGGGGAAGGAGGCATGACGCGTCTCCGTCGGGAAAGGGGTTCGGCGATTCTCGTCCTGACGCTCGAACACGCAGCGGGCGGACGCCGCCCTGCAGCCAGACCGCGCCCATGGCTTGCAGCCGGCGCCGCACCGCCCTGCGACGCGCGGCCGGTTCCGGCGGGATCTTGCAGGTCAGCGGCCGTCAGGCGATTCCGGACATGGGTTCGGTCCGAATGCAGCGGCGGCTACATGCAAAGCGCAAGCGGGCGCGGGGGCCGATGCGATTCGGATCGGCCCCCGCGCCCGGTCACCGCATCGGCAGGCTCATCGGCGTGATCTCGTCGGCGGAGCGGCCGAGATAGTCGCGCCCCGGAACCTTCGCCATCATCCGCGCCTGCGCCTCGGTCAGCCGCCCGCAGGCGTCGGCGTGGTCGAGCGTCAGGACGCGTCCCTCCCCGACCACCTGCCTCCCGTCGACATAGACGTCCCGCACCGCCCGGTCGGCCGCGTGGAACACCAGGGATCGCAGCGGGTCGCGCGCCGGCTGCATCCACGGATTGCCCAGGTCCACCAGCACGATATCCGCCTTCATCCCCGGCGCGAGCGCCCCGATGTCGTCGCGCCTCAGCGCCTTCGCCCCGCCCATCGTGGCCGCGTGGAACATCATGTCGAGCGACACCGCCTCCACATCCCGCCCGGCGATGCGCGCGAAGGTGGAGGCCTTGCGGATCTCCTCGATCATGTTGTGCGGCGCGCAATCGGTGCCGATGCCCATGATCACCCCGGCCCGCACATAGTCCCCGAAATTCTCCATCAGGTGGCCGTAGCGGGAGAACGGCGTCGGGCAATGCGCCACCGCCACGCCGTTATCCGCGAGCAGGCCGAGATCGGTCTTGGTCCACCAGTTGATCCAGGAATGCTGATCCAGGAAGATCGCGTGGCCCAGAATGGTCCCGGGCGCGAGGATCCCCAGCGAATGCGCCCATTGCACCGGGGTCTTGCCGTGGCGGCGCAGCATCTCGTGCACTTCCATCACGCCCTGCGCGGTGTGCAGCGTGTAGGGCAGGCCCCGCTCCTGCGCCGCATCGAAGCTGTCGCGCAGCAGCTCGGCGGAGCAATTCTCGATCTGCATCGGCGAGACCACCCCGGTCGCCATCCCCGACGTGTCCCTGGCGAGGTCGTCGAGGAAGGCCAGCGCCTCGTCCATCTGCCGACGGCCGCGCGCCTCGTCCCAGTCGAAGCCGAGCGTGTGGTCGTTCTCCATCTTCCAGTGGCTGGTGGCGAAGCGCGGGGCGAAATAGCCGCGCAGGCCGGATTTCAGGAACAGGTCCTTCCAGCCGGGAAAGATCGCGCCGATGTCGCAGAGCGTGGTGACGCCCGACAGCAGCAGCTCGCAGGCCGCGACCTCGAAGCTCGCCTCGATGGCGGCGTCGTCGACCGGGCCATAGGCCTGCGAACGCTCGTAAAGCCCGGTCATCCACTGGCTGCGCAGCCCATGCTCCTCCCGGATCCCGCGATAGGAGGGTTCGTGCTGGGGATGGGAGTGGATGTCGACGAGGCCGGGCATGACCATGATCTTCGCGCCGTCGATCACCGTGTCGGCCTCGCCGGCGAAGCCCGGGCCGACATGGACGATCTTGTCGTCCGTGAAGGCGATGTCGATGTCGCGGGCGTAGACTTGGCGGCCCTGGGCGGGGTCGAGGACGATGGCCCAGGCGGCGTTCCGGATCAGCGTGGTCGGCATGGGTCACCTCTCGGGGGGATTGTTTGGAGTCGACGTCAAGCGACGCTATGCGGCCACGCGCGGCGCGGGCAAGCGGCGCGGGGGGCTTGCGTCAGGGGGGCGCGGGTCAGCTTGCGTTGAACACGGACCAACCCATCGCCTCCGAAAGATCCTCCAGCGCCTGCGTCCCCAGCAGGGAATTGCCGTAGCGGTCGAGCCCCGGCGACCACACCGCGATCGAGGCCACCCCCGGCACGACCGCCATGATCCCGCCCCCCACCCCGCTCTTGCCCGGAAACCCGACCCGATAGGCGAAGGCGCCCGAGCCGTCGTAGTGCCCGCAGGTCATCATCAGCGCGTTGATGCTGCGCACGTTGCGGCGCGAGATCAGGTCATGCCCGGCCCTGAGCCCGGCGAGGAACCGCCCCGCGCGGGCCAGCTGCGCGCAGCTCATCTCGATGGCGCATTGGTGGAAATAGGTCCCGAGCACCCGCTCGCAGTCATGTACGAGGTTGTCGGAGGCCTTGAGGAAATGGGCGAGCGAGCGGTTGCGATGCCCGGTCCGGGTCTCCGACGCCGCCACCGCCTCGTCGATGAAGATCGCGTCGTCCCCGGCCGCGGCGCGGATGAAGACCAAGAGCTCGGCCAGCGCCTGCCGCGGCGTGCGCCCGGCGAGCAGCGCGTCGGTGACCGCGATGGCGCCGGCGTTGACGAAGGGGTTGCGCGGGCGGCCCTTCTCCAGCTCCAGGTCGACCACGGAGTTGAAGGCGTTGCTCGACGGCTCCCGCCCGATGCGCCGCCACAGCCCGTCCCCGACCCGGCCCAGCGCCACCGCCAGCGCGAAGACCTTGGACACGCTCTGGATCGAGAACGGCTTCAGCGCGTCGCCATGATTGAACTGCGTGCCGTCGCGCAGGCAGACCGAGATCCCGAACTGCGCGGGGTCGATCCGGGCGAGTTCGGGGATGTAGTCGGCGACCTTGCCGTGCTCCGCCGCCGCGCGCATCCGGGCTTCGATGTCTCGGAGGTGATCGACGAGCATGGTCCGACCCTCGGGCGGCGCGGCGGGCAGAGCCCCAGTCTAGGCCGAAGCGGGGGGCGGGCGCACCTGTCGCATGCGCGGGATTGGCGGCGTCGCGGGCGGCTGCAACCCGGGGCGGGACCGGCTATGAAGGGGCGGCGAAGCTGACCATGGAAGGACATCCCCTGCGTTTCCGATCCGAGTCCTCGCGCGCGGCCCCCCCGGGCGGCGTCTACCGTTTCATCGCCCTCGACGTGGAGACCGCCTGCAGCGATGTGGCGAGCATCTGCCAGATCGGCGTCGCCTGCGTGCGCGCCGATGGCGGGATCGAGACCTGGACCACGCATGTGAACCCTCGAACCCGATTCTCGGCGTTCAACATCCAGCTCCACGGCATCGGCCCCGAGCAGGTGGCGGGCGCCCCCGACTTCGCCGAAGCCATCGCGATGCTCGAGCCGCTGCTCGCCCGTCACCACATCATCCAGCACAGCAGCTTCGACCGGCGCGCGATCCATGGCGCCTACGCGGCGCTGGGGCGGGAGGCGCCGCCCTGGATCTGGGGCGACAGCGTGCGCATCGCGCGGCGGGCCTGGCCGGAGTTCATCGGCGATGGCGGCCACGGGCTGGGGCATCTGAAGCGGCGGCTCGATCTGGACTTCGCGCATCACGACGCCGGCGAGGACGCCCGCGCCGCCGCCCAGGTGGTGCTGCTGGCGGAGCGGCGCACCGGCGTCGCCTTCGAGGCCTTGCTGGCCCCCGCCCCGGCCCCGGCCCGGACCGCCGCCGCGCGGGTGCGCTGACCCCGTCCCCGGACCGCCGCCGCGGTCAATCCGTCTTCGCCGTCCCCGACCCCAACCGCTGGTCCAGCCCGGCGAGCATGCGGGTCGCGATCGCCGCATAGTCGCCGTCGAAATGGTGGCCGCCGGCGGTCCTGACCACCTCCGCCCCGGTGGCGGCGAGGGCGGGGCAGGCGGAATCGTCCTCCTCCGCTCCGTAGAAGCATTGCAGCCGGGGCGCGGGGATTTTCGCCAACGCCGGTCCGATGGGTTTCGCGGCGGAGGACGCGCCGCCGAGCCAGCCGTTCACCGAGATCTCCCAATCCGCCGCTTCGGCGGGGGCGAGCAGCGAGATCTGCGTCACTCGCTCCCGCATCGCCGCGGGCAGGGCGTCATAGGCGCCGGGCAGGACCGAGGCCCCGAAGGAATAGCCGGCGAGCAGGATGTGATGCACGCCCCAGCGCGCCAGATAGGTGGCGGCGATCCGGTTCAGGTCGGCGGCGGTCGCCTCGGGCGTGCGCGCCGACCAGAAATAGCGCAGGGCGTCGAGGCCCACGGTCGGCACGCCGGCCTTTTGCAACGCCTCGGCCACCGACCGGTCGAGATCCCGCCAGCCGCCGTCGCCGGAGATCACGATGGCCAGCGTGTCGCGGGTCGGCGTGGCGGGAAGCTCGGCCAGCGGCAGGGTTTCGGCCTGCCGTCCCAGCGCCGCCAGCGCCGCGTCGACGCCATGGGCGAGCGCGGCGGGGGCCTGCGCCGGGTCGCGGGCGAAGGCGTAGGCGGCGCGGTCGGCCTTTAGCGCCGCCATCTCCACCCCGCCCTCACCGGGCGCGTCCGACGACAGGATCACCGACAGCGACGCCGCCTGCACGCCCGCCGGCAGGTCGTAGACCGGCCCCTCGGCCGAGGTCCGCGGCCCGGTCCCGGTGCAGAGCGCGTGGGAGGGCTCGCCGCGCGGCGTCGGATCGACCGCCACCACCGCGCCCACCGTCGCCACCGGGGTCTGGGCCAGAATATCGAGCGCCAGCGCCCCGCCGGCGCCGCGCCCGGCGATCACCGGGGCGAGGAACACCGACGCGCCGCTGCGCCGCCCGATCTCATGGCTGACCCGCTCGATATCCGCGACGAGGTAGACGCAGTCGGTCGCGGCGGCCTCGATGGTCCGCGTCAGGGCGCCTGCATCCACGGCGATCACCGCGGCGCCATGGGCGCGCAGGGCTTCGGCCGCGCGGTCGTCGGCCTCGGACAGCCCGCCGGCGTCCGACAGCAGGAACACGCTCGCGGTCGCCGGGCCGTCGGGCATCAGCAGCCGGGCCCCGGCGAAAAAACCCAGATCCAGCGGCTCCGCCGCCGCCGCCGCGCCGGCGATCAGCGCCAGCGCCGCCGCGAAAGCGACTTTGACCATCGGGTTCATGGTTTCGCGTCCTTGGTTCGGCCATTGATCAGCCGGGTCACGTCGATCAACGCCAGCGCCGGCTGCAACCCGCCCGCGACCGCCAGATAGCGCGGCCGCCATTCGGGCTGGAACCCCGCCTTGAACGCCCGCAAGCCTTTGAAATTGTAGCTCCGCGCCCCGTGCTCGAACACCACGTGGCCGAAGCGCTGCCAGATCGGCGCGGCCTCGCTGACCGACAGGCCCGAGAGCGGCGCCATGCCGAGGGAAAGGCCGCGCGCCTCCTCCGCCTGCAGGCGCAGGATCAGGCTGAGGAACAGGAATTCCATGGTCACGCCGGGCGCGTCGGCGCGGTGGCGCATCAGGTCGATGGCCGCCTCTTCGCGCCGCGCCGTCTCCAGCAGGGTCGCGAAAGCCACGATCCGCGCGCCGTCGCGCACCACCGCCACCCGCTGCGCGGCGACGTATCCGCGGGAGAACGCGCCGAGCGAGAACCGCTTTTCGCGGCCCCCCCGCGCCCCCAGCCATTCGGCGGAGATCGCCTCCAGTTCGTCCATCGCGGGCTCCAGCGTGGGGCCGGCCAGAATGTCGAGGCTCAGCCCCTCCCGCGCCCCGCGGGCGAGGACGTAGCGCTGGTCCTTCCTCGCCTTCCCCTCCATCGAGAACGCCGCCAGATCCACGCGCGCCTCCTCCCCCAGCTTCAGGCAGGCGAGGCCGGCGTCGGCATAGAGCGACAGGGTGTCGGCGCGGACCTCGTAGAACACCGCCCGCCCCCCGGCGGCGCGGGCGGTTTCGAGGAAGCGCCAGATCAACGCCGGCCACGCCGCCGGGGGCCCCACCGGGTCGAACAGCGCGATCCAGGACCGGTTGCGCACTGCATACATGATGAAGGCGTCGCCCGCGTCGGAGAACAGCAGGCTCTTGTCGCCCGACCGCACCAGCGCCGCGTCAGGGGAGGATTGCAGGGCGACGATGGCGGCGGCGCGGGCCAGATCCGCGGGCGAGGGCGGCGCCGGCGCGTGCGGGATCGGGCGGTAGAGGGTCCAGAGCCCGATGCCCCCCGCCAGCATCGCCGCCCCGACCAGCGCGCGCAGGCCGCGGGGGGCCTCGGCCATCGTCTCGAACCGCGTCCAGCTCTGGATGCCGAATTCGGCGTGGCCGTAGACGAAGACCAGCAGGGCGGCGGCGGCCGACAGCACCGCGATCAGCGCCAGCGCCCAGCGCCAGGTGGGCGCCTGCTCGCGCGCCGACGCCCGGCGGGAGAAGCGGCGGCGCGACGCGAAGAGCAGCAGGACGAAGAGCGCCAGCGCCGCCGCCTCATAGGCCGCGAAGGCCTTGGCGATGGAGAGGAGGATCGCCGCCATCGCCGCGCCCATCGCGAGGCGCCGCGCCCCCTGCAGCCGGTAGGCGAGGCCGCGGGCGGAGATCATCAGCACCACGCCCATGACGCTGGCGAGGAAATGCGCGCTCTCGAGCACCGGCAGCGGCAGGATCGAGGTCAGCCAGTCCAGGTCCTCCGGCGTCGCCGGGGTCACGCCCGACAGCACCAGCATCGCGCCCAGCAGCAGCGCCAGCGCCGACAGCGCCTGGGGGGCGAGCCCCGCCGCGGCCTGGCCGAGCGCCAGCGTGGCGGGATCGCGGCTGAAGCGCAGCGCCTCGGCCCCGGTGAGGCCGATGGCGGCGAGGGTCAGGGGCAGGGCGTGGTAGATCAGCCGGTAGAGCGCCAGCGCCGCGGCGATGTCGGCGACGGGGGCGGCGGCGCCGATGGCGCCGATCACCACCGCCTCGAACACGCCGAGGCCCGCGGGGACGTGGCTCGCGACGCCCAGCGCCACGGCGACGGAAAAGACCGGCAGGAAGGCGGGATAGCTGATCGCCCCCGCCGGCAGCAGCACCCACAGCGCCAGCGCCGTCGCCGCCGCGTCGGCGGCGGTGATGGCGAGCTGGGCGAGCATCGTGCGCCGCGCGGGCAGGGTTGCGGCGAACCCGAACAGCCGCGCCCGGCGCCCGCCCCGCCACAAAGCCAGCCCCGCGCCCGCAAGGATCGCGAGGGCGACCGCGCGCACGACGCCGGCGCCGACGCCCGAGACCGACGCGGCCTCCCCCGACGCGATCAGCGCGGCGGCGGCCGAAGTCACGATCAGGCCCAGGCCGAAGCCCGCGGCGACGAAGGCCACCACCCGCGCGATCTGGCCCGGGCTCGCCCCCAGCGGCAGATAGAACCGCGCCCGCACCGCGCCGCCGGTCAGGGGGCCGAAGCCGATGGTCTGCGACACCGCGAAGGCCGCCACCGCCCCCGGCGCGACCTCCCGCCAGCGCCGGGCCGCGCCGATGGCGGCGAAGGCGTTCCAGTCATAAAGGGTCAGCACCCCGAAACTCATCGCCGTGGCCGCCAGCGCCGCGGCCAGCCGCCAGGGCGGGACCGCGACGAAGGCCGCGACCATCGCTTGATAATCGCTCTCCGCCAGGAAATGGCTGAGCGCGAACCCCGCCAGCCCCAGCACGCAGAGCGCCAGCGCCGGCACGAGAATCGCGCGCCGCGCCATCAGCGCGCGCAGGGCCGCCGGGGCCCGCAGGCGCGGTTCCTGCGCCGCGTCCGGCGTCTCGGTCGCCGACAAGGCGTTCATTTCGACAGTCCCCCGGCGCGACTTGCGCCGAGCGCCATCTAGGTCGCCCATGCCCGCCTCAGTCTGACGCCCGGATTACATCGGCGTCATGTTCGGCCCCGTCGCCTGGAAACCTCACCTCCGCCCGCAGACCCGGGGCGTTGTCGGCGAGCGTCAGGCGCCCCCCATGCAGCCGGGCGATGGCGTCGACGATGGCGAGGCCGAGCCCCGCCCCCGGCGCGCCGCGGCTGACGTCGAGCCGCACGAAGGGGCGGATCACCCGCGCCCGCGCCGCCTCCGGCACGCCGGGGCCGCGATCGGCGACGACCAGCGCCGCGCCGGGGCCCGCGCCCATCGACAGCCGGATCTCCGACCCTTCCGGCGCGAAGCGCAGCGCGTTCTCAAGCAGGTTCGACAGCATCTGCGCCAGCAGCTGCGGATGCCCGTCGACCATGCGCGACGGCGGCAGGTCGGGGACGAGGCGCAGGCCCTGCGCCTCCGCCGCCGCGTCGTATAGCTCGGCCATGTCGAGGGCGAGGCGGGCGAGATCCAGCCGCTCGAACTGCTCCGCCGCCACCCCGGCCTCGATTCTCGTCAGGTCCAGCAGCCCCGAGGACGTGGCCAGCACCGACCGGCTTTCGCGCAGCGCCGCCTCGATATGGTCGCGGGCCTCGCGCCGGTCGTCCTCGGTCATCGCCGCTTCGAGATGGCGTTCCAGCCGTCCCAGCGGGCCGCGCAGGTCGTGGCCGAGGCTGTCGGTGACCAGGCGCAGGTCGCCGACCAGCGTCTCGATCCGCGCCAGCATGACGTTGAGCGCGCCCGACAGCCGGTCGAATTCGTCGCCATTGCCGTCGGTGGCGATGCGGCGCGAGAGGTCGCCCGCGGCGATGGCGCTCGCCGCCCGCCCGATCTCGTCCATCCGCGCCAGCAGCAGGCGCGACAGCAGCCAGCCGGTCAGCACGGCGAGCCCTGCCGCCAGCACCAGCCCGAACGCCACCGCGCGGGCGAGCGTGCGGTTGAAGACGGCGCGCTCCACCGTCGGTTCGCCGACCAGCAGCGCCTCGCCTCCCGCCAGACGCCGGGCGGCGGCGGCGAGCCGCTGCGGTTTCGACGCGCCGGGCGGGCGGTGGCTGAACTCCTCCCACCCGGCCCCTGCGACCAGCCCAGGCGGCCAGGCGGCGAGGTCGCCGGCGAGCCGCGCGCCCGCGGGATCCATCAGCAAATAGACGAAGGGCGACCCTTCCGGATCCGCCAGCCGGGCCGCGATCTCGGCGGCGAGCCGGGGCGCGCCGCCTTGTCCGTAAAGATCGGCGAGGTCGTCGAGCTGCAGCTCCACCCGCTCCTTCAGCGCCGCGTCGATCACCCCGCCCGCGGCCCAGTCGATCCAGGCGAAGAGGCCGCAGCCGATGACCACCACCACCGCCAGATGCGCCGCCAGCAGTCGCGAGCTGGCGTTCCTCAGCAGCCGCGGCCGCCTCACGCCTTGTCCGACATCATGTAGCCCGCGCCGCGCACGGTGCGGATCAGCGGCGGCTCGCCCGCCTCGTCGACCTTGCGGCGCAGCCGGCTGATATGCACGTCGACGACATTGGTGGTGGGGTCGAAATGATAGTCCCAGATCCCCTCCAGCATCATCGAGCGGGTCACCACCCGGCCGATCCGGCGCATCAGGAATTCGAGCATCTGGAATTCGCGCCGCTGCAGCTCGATCTCGCGCGCGCCCCGCCGCGCGGCGCGGGCGATGAGGTCGAGGCGGAGGTCGCCGCAGACGAGCTCGGTCTCCTCCTTCGGCGCGGCATGGGGACGGCGCAGCAGGGCCTCGAGCCGCGCCTCCAGCTCCGACATCGCGTAGGGTTTCACCAGATAGTCGTCGGCGCCCGACCGCAGGCCCTTCACCCGTTCGTCGATCGCGCCCACCGCCGTCACCAGGATCGCCGGCGCGGCGACGCCTGCCGCGCGCAGCGAGCGCAGCACCGCGAGCCCGTCGAGATCGGGCAGCATCCGGTCGAGCAGCAGCAGGTCGAACGGCGCGCCGGTGCCGACATAGAGCGCGTCGCGCCCCGACCCGGTCTCCTCCACCACATAGCCGAGCGCGCGCAGGCTTTTCACCAGATAGGCCCGGGTGTCGGCGTCGTCCTCGACCACCAGTATGCGTTTCGACATCGGGGCTCCTTCCGGGGGGCGCGGGGGGAGACGATCCGCCTCCCCCCGCCGTCGCGCAAGTCTCTGCCAGGGCCGCGCCTACTTCATCGACCAGCCGTGGGAGGCGATCATCGACTGGCCGGTGAGCGCGTTGGTGGGGAAGGCGGCGAAGAGATGCGCGACCTCGGCGATGTCCTCGACCGTGGTGAACTCGGCGTCGACCGTCTCGCCCAGCATGACCCTGGAGATCACCTCATCCTCCGAGATGCCCAGGTCCCGCGCCTGCTCGGGGATCTGCTTGTCGACGAGCGGCGTGCGCACGAAGCCGGGGCAGATCACGTTCGACCGCACGCCCTTCTTGCCGCCCTCCTTCGCGATCACCCGCGACAGGCCCAGAAGCCCGTGCTTGGCGGTCACATAGGCGGATTTCAGCGGCGACGCCTCCCACGAATGCACCGAGCCCATGAAGATGATCGAGCCCGAGCCCTGCTTGTACATGTGCGGGATGCAGGCCTTGGAGGTCAGGAAGGCGCCGTCCAGATGGATGGCGAGCATCTTCTTCCATTCGGCGAAGGGGAAATCCTCGATCGGGTGCACGATCTGGATCCCGGCGTTGGAGACGAGCACGTCGACCCCGCCCCAGGCCTTGGCGACGCGGGCGACGCCGTCGTTCACCTGATCCTCGTCGGTCACGTCCATGGCGACGCCCATCGCCTCGCCCGGACCCTTGGCGGTCAGCTTCGCCGCGGCGTCCTCGGCCGCGTCCTGCTTGAGGTCGGCGATGGCGACCCGGGCGCCGTCGGCGACGAAGCGCTGGGCGATGGCGTGGCCGATGCCGCTGGCGGCGCCGGTGATGATGCAGCTTTTGCCCTTGAGGCTCATGGCGTTGGTCATGGGATCAGTCCTTCCGAAGATAATCGTGAACCACCTCGCCCGGCCCCGGCGTGAGGTCGGCGAGGATATGGAGGGCGGAGACGAGCGCGCGCCGGCGGCCCGTGCCCGCCGGCGTCGAGCGTCCCTGCCAGCGTGTTCTTCTCCCCCCGGAACGATGGGGCGGCGAGCTTCCCGGGAAAGCCCCGGCGCTCCCGTCCGCCCGCGATGGGCGCGTCGTCGTCGAGGTGCATGGCGTTGACAAGGCCGCCCGCCGCCCCGTCGAACGTCGCGGGGACCCTGGCCGGTCTCGGGGCGGGACGGCCCTTTGCCGGCGCGGCGCGCGCCGCTTGACATCGCAGCCCCCGACAGGGGGCGGGAAGGCCTTCCGGGCAGGGCATGAGCCGGGCGCGCCGACGCGTCGCAACGCCCCGCTCCCCGCTCGCTTCCGACATCCATGCGAGGCCTCCGCGCGCGCGATCTCCGGGAGGGGCCCCGGCGGCCGACCCTTCTTCAGCTAGGCGCCCGGTCTGGCCGGGGGATGGCGCGATTCTGAACAATCCGTAAGGCGCCGCGCGCCGCCGGTCAGCCCCGTTCCGAAGTCGGGTGGGGACGTCAGGCGCCCGCGGCGCCCGAGTGCGCCGCCGCGCGTCCAGGCGGATCGGGGGGAGACGGCCGGAATCGCTTGCGACGATTGCTCCGGTTCCGGTGGCGAACGCGCCTCATCTGTGGCAGAAACAAGGAACAGGCGTCGAATTCACCAGATCACCCGGAGCGAAACATGCGTCCCTTCGTCTTGCTTTGCGCGGCGGCGCTGCTGCCCGCCGCCGCAGCCGCCTCGACCATCGACAGCGGCCCGGCGAACACATACCTCTCGTTCGGTCACGCGAACGGCGCCGATGTGGCGGGCGGGACGTTCGTCGCCGATGCGAACACGCTCAACAGCTTCACGCTGTCGCTCTTTGGGGAGAACTCGGGCTTCCGCGCCGTCGTCATGTCCGGCGTCGGGTCCGGGACCGGCGGAACGCTGCTGTGGCAGAGCGTCGACATGTCGGCGCCCGAGGATGTCGAGACGTTCAGCTTCGCCCCCGAGCTGACCCTGACCCCCGGCGTCACCTATTTCATCGGCATCGACACCGGCAACCTCACCTCGGTCGTCGGAAGCGGCATGTATGGGCTCGGCGCCCGGGATGACGATCCGATCGCCTCCGGCCATGTCCTGGCGCGGTTCAATTCCGGGTCGACCTTCGCATATGAAATCGCATGGGACATCGCGAGCGAGATCGTGATGACCAACAGCGTTTCCGCCGTGCCTCTGCCGGCGTCGGCGCCGCTGCTGGCGGCGGGCTTGGGTCTGCTCGCGCTGGCGAGGCGTCGGGGCCGCCAGGCCTGAGCCGCCTCCGCCGGGCGGGGCCGCCTCGGCGTCCCCGTCCCGCCCCCCCGTTCCATGCGCTACGTCCATCTCGTCGACGCCGAACGCGACGACGCCCGGCCCCGCGGGACGGGGACGGACCTCGCCGCGAACCGGGCGCGCGACGGCGCGATCAGGCCGGGCCGTTCGAACCGCCTGACGACGGTTTCCGTTTCGAAATGGGAATTGGTGCACCCGACAAGATTCGAACTTGTGACCTCTGCCTTCGGAGCTGGTCAAGTACCCCATCCGAATTGTGCGATAGGGTACGCCAGAGTACGATAACCTTCTGAAAAACATTGATTTTCAGGATCGACGCTCCGAAGTCTCTATCCGAGAACACGCCCGAATTTACCTCCAAGTGCTTACGTGGTGCTTACGCGAAAATCGGGTCCGGCAGGGACTGGGACTATGGCGAGGATCACCAAACGGTTAGTCGATACGGCCGAAACGGGCAGCAAGGATTACGTCATCTGGGATGACGAACTCCCGGGGTTTGGCCTTCGCGTCTTCGCTTCCGGAAAGCGGAGTTACGTCATCCAATACCGCTCGAGGGGCCGATCCCGGCGCTACACCATCGGTCTTCATGGCGTGTGGACGCCGGAAAGTGCGCGTCGTGAGGCCAAAGCACAACTCGGCCGGGTCGCTCACGGCGACGATCCTGCGGAAGAGCGCGAGGAAGAGCGCAAGGCGTTCACCATCAAGCAGCTCTGCGAGCAGTACATTGCCGATATGGAAGCCGGCCTCATCCTGGGAAAAGGCGGTAGACCGAAGAAGGAAACCACCATCGCCACCGATGTCGGGCGTATCCGCAGGCACATCATTCCTCTTCTGGGCACACGACGCGTGCAGGACATCACCAAGCCGGACATGAACAATCTGATGAAAGACATCATTGCCGGGAAGACCCGCGTGACAGTGAAGACCGAAAAACTTCGCGGCAAGGCGATCGTTCGCGGCGGCCGCGGGACCGCAATCCGGACCATGGGACTGCTTGGTGGCATCTTCTCATATGCAGTCGAGGCTGGGGTTATCGAACACAATCCAACGCACGGCCTTCGCAAACCGAAATACCAGGTTCGGGACCGTCGGCTCAGTGAAGCTGAATACCGGACCCTCGGCACCATTCTTCGGGAAGCACATAAGAGCGACCACTACCGAATCCACGCCGAAATTCTTCTGCTGATTGCGCTGACGGGCTGCCGGCGAGGCGAGATCGTCAACCTCAAATGGAGCGCAGTCGATCTCGAAGGAAGCTGCTTGCGGTTGGCCGACAGCAAGGAAGGCGCCTCCGTTCGTCCTGTCGGGCTGCCTGTCGTGGAATATCTAGAACGTGAACGACCGCAGAGAACCGGCACTTACGTATTTCCCGGCCAGGGTATCGACAACGTGGTCGGAAATTTCCCGCAGAGTTGGAAAAAGCTGTTCAAGGATACCCCGCTCTGGGACGTCACGCCTCACGTGCTGCGGCATAGTTTCGCGAGCATCGCGAACGACCTGGGCTTCACCGAGATCACGATCGCTGCTCTGATCGGGCACGCGAAAGGGTCGGTGACCAGCAAGTACGTTCACACGCTCGACTCCACGCTTATCATGGCTGCGGACACGGTGTCCGGCTACGTGAAGGCCCTACTTGAAGGGATCGAGTTTAGGCGGAACACCTACACGCTGGATCGACAATCCCGGCAGAGCGCGATCGATCAAATGCTGACAGAATCGAGGCCGGCCGTGTAGGCATAACGGCATTCTCACAAAAACTACGAACTCACTTCACGGGCCTTGCAACGATCCCTAATCACCAAATCTGCCAGTGATGTCCAATTCTGCCTTCAAATATGACGGCCAGTAGCGCGGCGCGGACGAAAGCAACGCCCGGGACCTGAGCGGACACCATGATCGATGCATGCTATTCTGGGAGGGCGTGGATTCGGTCTGTTACTGAGACAATATTGGCGGGCTTTCGGCGCTATCAACTATACGGGGAAAGGGCCGCGCCGGGGGCAACAGAATGAATAAGAAAGCAAACAAGACAGTACTCGAAACAATACTCGACTGGTCGACTGAGCGTCCCCTCTGGCAAAGGGATGCGCTGCGCCAGATCGTGACCGGCGGGACTCCCGATGAGGCCGCTGTCACCGACATACTGGCCTTGTGCAAAAAGGAGCATGGGGGCGAAGGCGTTACGTTGGAAGCGGCGGTGCTCGAAGCGGCACATCTGCCGGCAACCCCTGTCGGCGGTGAAGCGATAGCGCTGGTCAGCGTCGGCGACATTGCCGGTGTGAACCAGCTTGCACCGGGCCAGACTTTGCCGTTCGAGGCGACGGGATTGACGATCGTTTACGGACCGAACGGGTCCGGCAAATCCGGGTACGGGCGGGTGCTCAAGCGGGCCTGCCGCGCCCGTAAGGCGGGCGAGATTATGCCCGATGCCTACAATCCGCCGCCGGCCGGCAAGGCAACGGGCACATTCACGATTCTCAAGGACGGATCACCCGAACCGCCTGTCAGCTGGACGGATGACGACAAGCCGGACGCTGTGCTGTCGGCGGTCAGTGTGTTCGACCGGGACTGCGGATCGGTCCATGTGCAGGAAAAGAACGAAGTCGCTTTCAGGCCCTTCGGGCTGGACATTCCCGACGACCTCGCGGGTGTTTGCCAAGCGCTCAAGCAAAAACTGGGCGCTGAAGAAACGCAGCTCCAGGCCGTCCGTGACCCGGTGTTTGATAAGCCGACATGGAATACGGCCACGCCGGTGGGTGCGATCATGTCGGCCCTGAGCCATAACACCAACCTAGCGGCGTTCGAGAAGCTCGGCGAGATGACCGCCGATGAACGCGCAAGGCTGCTGCGCCTTGATGAGGACCTTCTGAAGAACCCGGCGGACGCCGCCGCCCAACAGCGGCTCTTTGCCGGCAGCGTTCGGCAACTGATAGCCACGCTGGACAGGATTGCCATCACCTATGACGACGAACCGCTGGTCAGGCTGAAGGCACTGGCCGATACGGCAAGAAGTAAGCGGGCAGCGGCCAATCTCGCCGCGCACGATACGTTCGACGGCCTTGCTATTCCCGGCGTCGGCGCGGAAACGTGGCGCACCTTGTGGGAGGCGGCGCGCCGCTACTCTGAACAAACAGCCTATCCCGGCTCTCCCTTCCCGCCCGCGGGGGACGAAGCGTGCGTCCTTTGCCATCAGGCGCTCAGCGCCGAAGCCAAAAACCGCATGGGAGGTTTCGAGGCATTCATCCGGGCTGATGCCGAGTCACAGGCGGCAAGCGCCGAGCAGGAATTCTCCGATGCCCTTGCAGCGTTCAGGACGCGCAAGCTGGATGTGCGCGTGATGGCGCAGGCGCGGCAGCGCATAGCTCTTCAACAGGCGAGCCTCGCCCGCAGCATCCTGCGCTTCGTCGCCAGCGCGGATTTGCGGCGCCTTAAATGTCTCCGTGCGCTTTCGTCTCCTGATGCGCTTGTGCTGCCGCCGCTCTCGCCTTCACCGAAGGCCGAACTGGAGAAACTGGCCGGCGCGCTCGAAGCCTATGCCGTGGAGCTTGATGAAGCTGCCGACATGGAAGGCCGCAACAAGCTGATCCTTGAACGCGACGCCCTGAAGGACCGGGCGGCCGTTCCTGACCTGCTCGAAACCGCAAAGAAAGAAATAAAGCGCCTGGCCGATCTGCGGATTCTGCGCGCCTGCATCGCGGCCACAGCGACCAACGCCATCACCAAGCTCGGGAATGACATCGCCGATAACGTCATCACCCCGAAGATGCGCGACCAGTTTCAATCGGAAATCGTACGTCTCGCGGCGGAAAAAGTGCGCGTGGAAATCGTGCGGTCAGGCGGGCAGTACGGCTCGCCCAACTATCAGGTGCGCCTCTTTGCCAACCCGAAAGCCAAAGTCCACATGGTCCTGAGCGAGGGTGAGCAAACATGCGTGGCACTGGCTGCGTTCCTCACCGAGCTGGCAACGTCGTCACATAAATCGGCGCTCGTGTTTGATGACCCGGTGACATCGCTCGATCATCGCTGGCGCGAAAAAGTGGCGGAACGGCTGGTCGAGGAATCCAAGGCGCGCCAGATCATCGTCTTCACCCACGACATGGTGTTTGTGAACGACCTGCACGACAAAGGCGTCCGCGAGGGCCTTCCCATGAAGCTTGTCAGCCTGTCGCGCGGCCCTGCCGGCACAGGCATGGTCAGCGAAGGATTGCCTTGGCAGCATGCCAGCATCCGTGACCGGATCGACAAGCTGGAAAAAGCGGCAAGAGAAGCACGCAAGCTCTATGATGCGAACGATGAAGAAGGATATCGCGACACCGCAGTGAAGATTTATGACCGGCTCCGGGCAACGTGGGAGCGCGGGCTCGAAGACGTGGCGTTTGCCGGGGTCATCCACCGGCACCGGGATTATATCGACACCAAGAACCTGAAAAGGGTCACGGTCATCGAAGGCGCGGATGTCGAAACTTTCCGCAAGAACTTCAAGAAATGCAGCGACCTGGTGGAGGCTCATGACCCGTCGCGGGCACGGGACGGTGCCGTTCCTCCACCCGACGATATCCTTGCCGACATAAAAATCCTTGCCGACTGGGCGGAATCGATCAGGACAAGGCAGAATGCCCTGAACTGAGCGCGTGCGAAGATAGATCGGGCGTCGCCAAACCCTTTTCTGCCCGGGATCGTCAGTAACCGCCCGTTTTGGACCGCCTGCCGGGTTGTCGCCTGACGAGGTAAGAGACGTGCATAGCGACGTCGTTTGCGACGTGTCTTGCCGGAGGGCTCAT